>NZ_JBEOWI010000009.1:0-204259 GCF_040296005.1 Kitasatospora sp. NPDC002551
GCGCGGGCCCGCGCCGGCGGCCGGGCCGCCCGCCCCGCGGGCGGGGCCCCCGGGCGGGCCCCCCCCCCCCCCCCCGGGGCGCCCCCCCCCCCCCGCCGCCCGGGCGCCGCCCCCCCCCCCCCGTCCGTACCGGCCGGTGGCGCCGCCGTCAGCGGCCGTCGGCCGCCTGCGGGGCCGCCCCGGCGGCCTTGACGGGCGGCTTGGCCGCGATGGCCCTGGCCGGGGGCCTGGCGGCCACCGCCTTCGCCGGCACGACGACCAACCTCTCACCGCGCCGCCCGCGGTGACGCCGCGTCGGCCGCCCGGGCTCAGCGCACCCGGGTCGAGAACAGCCGGGCCGACCAGTACACCGCCGCCGCCGTCATCAGCACGACCACCAGCAGGCCCTGCCAGACCACGCTGTCCCCGACGTGGCCCGAGAACAGCGCGCGCATGCCCTCCACCGCCCAGTAGAAGGGGTTCCACTTGGCCATCGACTGGAGCCACATCGGCGCCAGCGCCAGCGGCAGCAGCACCCCCGAGAGCAGCGCGATCGGCTGCGCGATGGTGTTCACCACCGGCGCCATCGCCTCGTCGGCCGGGAGCACCAGGGCGATCCCGTAGGAGATCGCCGAGGTCATCATCGCGAGCAGGCCCATCAGCAGGAAGGCCAGCAGCAGGTCCAGCGGGCCGACCCGCAGGCCGAACGGCAGCGCGATGATGGTGATGATCACCGCCTGGACGAGCAGCGCCACCGTCTCGCGCAGCGCCCGGCCGAGCAGCAGGGCGAGCCGGCTGACCGGGGTGACCCGGGCCCGCTCGATGATCCCGGCCCGCAGCTCGCCGAGCAGGCTGAAGCCGGTGTACAGGCCGCCGAAGATGCACAGCACGGCCAGCAGGCCGGGCACGTAGATCTGGTAGGCCTCGGCGTAGCTGTGCGCTCCCATCGGCTCCAGCACCCGCTTGAGCAGCGGTGCGAAGAGCAGCAGGTAGAAGATCGGCTGGATCACCCCGACGGCGATCCAGATCGGTGTCCGCCACATCAGCAGCAACTGGCGCTGGAAGACCAGCCAGGTGTCGTGGGCGAGCTTCATGGGCCCCTCCTCGGGGTTCCGGAGGTGCGGTCAGGACTGCCCGATGGAGCGGCCGGTGCGGGCCAGGAAGACGTCGTCCAGGCTGGGCCGCTGCAGCTGCACGGTGCCGGTGACGACGCCGGCTCCGTCCAGGGCGCGCAGCAGGCGCGGGATTGCGGCGGCGCCGTCGTCCAGGTAGAGCCGCACGCCGTCCTCGCCGCTCAGCTCCAGGCGGTGCAGGACCGGCGGACCGGGCTGCTCGCGCAGCGCCTTGGCGGCCCGTTCGGCCTCGCCAGCGCCGAGGCCGATGAGCACGACGTCGCCGGATATCTCGCGTTTGAGGGTCTCGGGCGTGCCCTCGGCGACGATGCCGCCGTGGTCGACGATGGAGACCCGGTCGCAGAGCGCGTCGGCCTCGTCGAGGTAGTGGGTGGTGACGATGACGGTCATGCCCTCGTCGCGCAGCCGCCGGATCTCGGACCAGACGTGGCCGCGGCTGGCCGGGTCGAGGCCGACCGTGGGCTCGTCGAGGAACAGCACCTTCGGCGAGTGGATGACGCCGAGCGCGATGTCGAGCCGGCGGCGCTGGCCGCCGGAGTAGGTGCGGCACGGCCGGTCGCCGAACTCGGTGAGTTCGAACGCCCCGAGCGCGTCCTCGGCGCGGCTCAGCGCCTCGGCCTTGCTCTTGCCGTGCATCCGCGCCTGCATCACGAGTTCCTCGCGGGCGGTGACGGTGTCGGTGGTGCCGCCGCCCTGGGCGACGTAGCCGATCCTGCGGCGCACCTCGGCCGGGTCGGCGAACAGGTCGGCGCCGGCGATCCGGGCCTCGCCGCCGTCGGGGCGGATCAGGGTCGCGAGCATCCGCAGGGTCGTCGTCTTCCCGGCGCCGTTGGGGCCGAGGAAGCCGAAGATCTCACCGGGCTCGACGTCCAGGTCGATGCCTCGGACGGCGTCCACGGGGGGCTGGCCGCGTTTCTTGGAAGGGTAGGACTTTCTCAGCCCCTTGGTCTCGATCAACCAGAACTCCCGTGCGGGGATGGGTTGCCGGGGCGCCGGGAAGGCGGCGCGCGGGGCACCTGGGAAGTGGTGCTGCGGGCCACCCTAGAGTCTGCGGCGCCCCGGAAACAATGGCCTAGACCAATGGATTGGCCGATGGGACGGCCGGGCGGGCACCCGCCGCGACCAGTGCCTCCACCCGGTCGGCGGCCGTCACGGCCCCGCCGCCGGCGAGCAGTCCGGCCCCGACCCGGGCCGCCGCCGCCCGGTATCCGGGCTCCTCCAGCACGCTGCGCAGCGCCGTGCCGAGGTGATCGGGCGTCACCCGGGCGAACGGCACCCGCAGCCCGGCCCCGGCGGCCGCGACCCGCGCGGCCACGAACGGCTGGTCGTGCCGGATCGGCGCCGTCACCAGCGGCAGCCCGTGCGCCAGCGCCTCGCCGACGGTGTTCATCCCGCCGTGGCACAGCACCGCGTCCAGCGCCCCGCGCCGCATCAGCTCCAGCACCGGCGCCCGGTCCACCGCCACCGCGTCCGCGGGCAGGCCGGAGGGCGCGGGCAGCAGCTCGCCCGGCGCCGCGAACACGGCCTGCACCTTGGGCCCGCACAGCTCCAGCGCCCGCGCCGCCCGGGCCAGGAAGTCGGCGCCCAGCTCGCCGGAGAGGGTGCCCATGGTGACCAGCACCCGCCGGCGGTCCGGCCGCAGCCGCTCCCAGGGGAAGGCCGGATCGGCGGGCCGGTCCGCCAGCACCGGCCCCACCGGGGCGTACCGCGCCGGCAGCGCCCCGGCCCCGGCCGGCTCCGCGTCGGCGGGCGGCGGACCGGTGAGCGCCGGACCGGTGAAGGCGAGCACCAGCGCGGGGGAGAACCGCGGGTCGGTGTACTCCTCCTCGGGCAGCCCGGCCCGCCGCCACAGGCCCCGCAGCAGGTCGGTCATCCACTGCTCCACCAGCGGCAGGGCCCGGAACGGCCGCCCCAGCTCCATCGCGCCCGGCGCCAGGGTGCCCCAGGGCAGCCGGTGCCGGTGCGCCACCAGCGCCCCGGCCGGCGTGTGCTGGTCCACCAGCAGCGCGTCCGGGCGGTACTCGCGCACCGCCGCGTCCAGCGCCTTCACGGTGAACCGCGCGTACGGGACGATGAACCCCTCCCAGAGCGAGCGGACGGCGGCCAGCCCGTGTCCGCCCTGCGCCCGGAACGCCCGGGTGCCGGTGCCGAAGACCCGCGCGTCCGGCCCGAGCAGCGGCCGCAGTGCCGTCTCGGTGCCGGTCCAGGCCACCTCGTGGCCGCGCGCGACCAGCTCCCGGGCCAGGCCCACGGTCGGGTTGACGTGGCCGGTCAGCGGCGGCACCACCATCAGGAAGCGGCTCATCGGGCGTCCTCCGCGGGCAGCAGCCGCTCGACGTCGGCGACGGTCAGCGCCTCCAGCGCGGCCAGGTCGAGCCCGGCCCGCAGCGCGGCCAGGTCCACCGAGGGGCCGAAGGCGTGGCGCAGGCCCTCGTGCAGCGCGGCGAGTTCGGTCTCGTCGAGCAGCAGGTCCCCGTCCAGCCGGGCCCGCGGGGTCACCCGCGCGGCCCAGCCGGGTGGGGCCTGCGCCACGTCGGCCAGCAGGGACACCAGCGCCGGACGGACCGGCGGCACGGCGACGGGAGGTTCACGATCGGTCATCTGGGACTCCACCGGCTCGACGACGCGGGGCGGGAGGGCGGCGGCACGAGACGTGCGCGTTCCGTGGGTGGGATGTGCGGTCGGTGTGCCGCAACCGCCCGAGATCACTTGTGCGGACCCGTCGGGCGTGGGAATACTAGCCCGCGTGACCGCACTGGAGGCAGTGGCCGTTCACCTCCCCCAACAGACCCTGCCCATTGAGGCAGTGGGCGAGCGCATCGGCCTGACCCCACGTCAACTCCGTCTCTTCCGCCGCTTCCACGGCCTGGACCAGCTGCGACTGGATCCGGACGGGAAGCTGCCCGACCTGCTCGAATCCGCCGTCGACGCCCTTCCGGAGCTGCGCGGACGCGAACGGCACGTCCGTTTCGTCGTCCACGCGCGCAGCATGCCGGTGGCGGTGCCCTACCCGCTCAACCCGCTGCACGACCTGCTCCACCGCTACGGCCTAGGCCACGCCCAGGCCTTCACCGTCACCCACCACGCCTGCGCGGTCGGCCTGCTGGCCGTCGACCTGGCCGGCCGCCTGCTCGCCGGAGAACCCGACCGGGAGGCGCTGGCCCTGGTGCTCGCCGGGGAGAAGACCTTCACCAAGGACGCCCAGGTGGTGCCGGAGACCGGCATCTTCGCCGAGGGCGCGGCCGCCTGCCTGGTCAGCGCCGACGGCGAGCGGGACCGCGTGCTGTCCTACGCGGTGCGCCAGCGCCCCGAGTTCGACGGCCGGCTGGCCGAGGACCCGGAGCTGCTCGCCCGCTACCAGCGGGAGTACCCGGCGGTGATGGTGGAGGCGATCGAGGCCGCCCTCCAGCAGGCCGGTCTGGACCTCTCCGACCTCGCGCTGCTGCTTCCGCACAACGTCAACCAGGCCTCCTGGCGGATGATCGCGCGCCGGATCGGCTTCCCGATCGGGAAGGTGGTGCTGGACAACGTGCCTGCGGTGGGGCACAGTTTCGCAGCGGACAGCCTCATCAACCTGCACACCGCCACCACGCGGGGGCTGCTCGGCCGCGGCGAGCGCTACCTGATCGCCGCCGCAGGCATCGGAGCGACCTTCTCCGCCATGGTCGTCGAGCACTGACGATCCGTCAGCCACTCCCTTCCGGGCGCCGGTTCCCCGGCGGCCCGCCCCCACTCCACCACGCACGACGGGACGGTCCCACCCATGTCCGACCAAGTGGTCCAGACCACCGACACCGAGCTGCGCGGCCGGGTCCTGCACAGCCTCGGCGAGCTGCTGCCGCGCGTCCTCAAGCGGGACCTCCCCGAGATCCCCGAGAACGCCTGCCTCTTCGACGACCTCGGCCTCACCTCGGCCGGCACCATCGAACTGATCCTGGAGGTCGAGGAGGCCCTCGACATCCAGGTCGACGTCGAGCAGATCACCGAGGACGACCTGCGCTCGGTCACCAGCCTGGCCGAGTACGTCGCCTCGCACGTCATCGCCGAGGACTGAGCGGTGCCCGTCGCGCCGGGCCTCACCCGGGTGCTGACGCGGTACACCGACGGCCGCTCCGAGCTCTCCCTCGATCCCGACCTGCGGGTCTTCGTCTCCGACCTGGTCCGCCCCTACGGCCTGCCGCTGCGCGAGGACCTGCTGGCCGAGGGTGCCGGACACGCCTACGAGGAGCTGGCCGCCGACCTGCTCACCGAGGCGCTCGGCCCGGACGAACCGGCGGACGTGCTCGTCCAGGCCTTCGACTCGCCCGACGTCCGGCCCGGCGCGCCCACCTCGCTCGCCCTCAGCCGCTCCTGCCCGGGCGCACCCCTCGCGCTCGCGCTCTGCGACCAGGGCACCGCCGGGGCGTTCGCCGCGCTGCGCGCCGCCACCGCGTACCAGCGCACCGGCGTCGCCCACCGCGCGGTCGTCGTCCTCGCCGAGCAGACCGCGCTGCACTACGAGGCGGCCGCGCCGGTCGCCCTGCCCGAGCGGCACTGCGCGGTCGTGCTGGTCTGCGAGCTGGTTCCGGGCGAGGAGCTGACCGTCCGCCAGGGCGGCGGGGCGGACGCCGGGTCCGCCGCCGAACAGGTGCGCCGGGAGGCGAAGGACCTGGGGGAGGGGGCCGCCGTGCTCCTCTCCGCCGCCCTGGAGGTGCCCGGTCTGGACGCCGTCCGCGTCCCCGCCGGCCAGCCGTTCACCGGGCTCTGGTCCGCGCTCGCCGCGCACCTGCCGGCCTGGCGGGCCGAACGGCGGCCGGTGCTGCTCGCCGACCTCGACCCGCGGCTCGGCGTGCTCTCCACCCTGACCCTGCGCGCCGGTCCGAAGCCGTGAGCAACGGCCGCGAGGCCGGGACCGGGGCTAGGGCGGGCGAGGGCGAGGAGGCCGCCGAGGGCGTCGACCGCATCGACGTCTGGCTGATCCCCACCGACCAGCCCGAGCCGGTGGTCCGCGCCCTGCGCGCACTGCTCGACCCGGCCGAACGGGCCCGCGCCGACGGGCCGGACCCGCGCTTCGGGCGGCGGTTCACCGTCGCCCACGGCGCCGTCCGGCTGCTCGCCGGCGCCCGGCTCGGCCGCGACCCGGCCCGGCTCACCTGGCGTCGCGGGCCGCACGGCAAGCCGGAGTTCGACGGGCTCGCCGTGAACCAGTCCGCCTCCGGCACGCTCGCCGCCGTCGCCCTCGCGCGGGGGCGGCCCGTCGGCGTCGACGTCGAGGAGGTCCGCGACGCCCGCAGCGCCCTGCGCCTGGCCCGGCGCTACTTTCCCGCGGCCGAGGCGGCCCTGGTCGCCGCCGACCCGGCGCCCGCCGAGCGCTTCACCGAGCTGTGGTGCCGCCGCGAGGCCTGTGTCAAGGCGTACGGCGGCCGGCTCGTCCAGGGCTTCGGCCTGCCGCTGGCCGGTCCGGCCCCGGTGCTGCTCGCCGACCCCGGCGCCCTCGGACCGGGCCCGTGCCGGGTCGACGACGTGCCCGCCCCCCGGCCGTTCCGTGCCGCCCTGGCGGCGGTCGGCGGCCGCCCGTTCGAGGCCCGCGTCCGCACCTGGACGATGCCCGATGGCCTTGCCATGTCAGATGGTTGACGAAGCGTCAGGTCCCTTTCGGCATCCCGGATTTCTGGTCTGGACCAGTGGCTCGACGCACTGCTAGCGTCCCGACCGCATCCCCGCCGCAAACAGTCGAGCCGAAGGGCACGGACGACGTGACGTACGACGTGGCAGAGCAGGACGGGCGGATCGCCGTCCGGTACGGCGGCGCGAGCAGCGGCTCCGGCCCGCTCACCCTCGGCCAGGACAACATGATCCGCTGCATCCGGCGCGACCGGCCCGAACAGATCAACCAGGCGTCCGCCTGGCCGGTCCCCGACGGCACCACCCAGGCCCACGCCCTGGACGCGCTGCGCGCCCTGGTGGAACGCCACGAGTCGCTGCGCACCGCCTTCCCGCCCGGCGCCGCCGACGGCTTCCCCGAGCGCCAGGAGGTGCTCCCCGAAGGCGAGTTCACCGTCACCGTGATCCCCGCCGGGGGCCGGACGGACGCCGAACTCGACGCCCTGGCCGAGGAGGTCGGGCGCGCCGACGTCGCCCTGCCGATCGACCTGGCCACCGCCCCGCGGCTGCGCTTCACCTTCCTGACCGATGGACGGCTGCTGCGCCGCCTGGTCGTGACGGCCTGCCACGCGGGCGTCGACGGCGCCGCCGTCACCCTGCTCATCCAGGACTGGCTGGCCCTCGCCACCGGCCGGCCGCTGCCGCCCATCACCTCCCGCACCCCGCTCCAGGTGGCCGCCCACGAACAGAGCACCCAGGGCCGGCGCAAGACCGCGGCCGCCCTCAAGCACTGGGAGGCGATCCTCACCACCGGCCCCTCGACCGTCTTCGCCACCGACGCCCTCACCGGACCGCCGGACGGACTCGCCGCGGTGCTGGTCCGCTCGCGCACCGCCGCCGCCGACCTCGCGGCGGTCTGTCGCCGCACCACGGCCAGCCCCTCGGTCGTCCTGCTCGCCGTCTTCGCCGCCCTCACCGCGCACCGCGCCGACCGCGCCGACCTGGTGATCTCGGCGCTGTCCGCCAACCGCCAGCGCGCGGTGCTCGCCGACCACGTCGGCACCCTCGCCCAGGACGCGCTGATCGCCCTCGACACCGCGGCCGGCGACCTCGACGAGCTGATCGGCCGGACCAAGTCCGCCTCCTTCACCGGCTACTGGCACAGCACCCTGAACGCCGACAAGGTCTGGCGGCTCATCGAGGACGTCGCCGAGCGGCGCGGCGCCCGCTTCGCCCGCCAGGTCGTCGTCAACGACCTCAGCCTCGCCGTCCCCGAGGCGATGTCCGACGCCCGCCCCGCGCCCACCGCCGACCCCGAGCTGCGGTGGCTGCCCGACCAGCCGGTGCCGGTGCGGCTGATGCTCAACCTCCTGCGCACCACCGGCAGCCTGGAGTTCGCGCTGCTCGCCTGCCCCCAGGTGCTCGACCGCGCCGACACCGAGCGCTTCGCCCGCGCCGTGCCCGCCGTCCTGGCGGCCGCCGCCGACCGGCCCCTGCCGCTCGCCGGGATCGGCGCCCTCAGCGGGCTGCGCCCGGTCACCCGCAGGGGCGACTGGCACCGCGTCGGCGCCGACTGGATCGACCTCGACGCCGTCCGCGCCCTGCTCACCGACGCCCTCGGCCCCGCCGCCGCGGCCGTCGACCTCATCCGCACCGAGGGCGCCCTCGCCGCCCGCGTCGCCACCCCCGACTCCGGCCTCACCCCCGCCGCGGCCCACCGCGCGGTCATCGCCGCCCTCCGGGGCCGCGAGACCGCCATGGCCCCGCACCACTACACCCTCCACCTCCACCCGGGCGACACCCCGGGCGTCCCGCTCCCCCTTCCCGCCCTCCCCGTCCTCGCCGAGGGCTCCGGCAGGGTCGGCTGACCGCGATTGGGTACGCTCCCTCCGGGGAGAGCCGGGGGGAGCGGGGCATGCACGTCCGGGACGTGGTGAAGGCGACGATCGTGGCCGAGATCGGGACCGCGTTGATCGTCGGCCTGGTCGCCCTGGTGGCGTGGCTGGTGCTGGGGGACCACGACCGGGTCGAGGACATTCCCTGGGTGGTCTGTGCCATGGGCGCCGGTGGAGTCGCCGCCGACTACTTCCGCAAGGGCCCGCCGAACCGCCGCCGCGGGGTGCAGGCCGGCGCGGCCGTGCTCCTCGTGCTGACGGTCGCCGCCATGGCGGCGACCGACCAGTGGCTGCCGGGCGAGCGCGGGGGCGGTATGAGCGCCGCGGTCGTCCTGATGATCGCGCTCCCCGTGGCCAACGGCGTCTTCGCCGCCGTCGCCGGCCCTCCGCCCGCGCGCCGACCCGCCGCCTCCCGCCCGCCCCGTGGTGACCGAGGGTGACCGCAGTTGCCGGGAGCGTCCGCGGGCGGAAGCCTGGACGTACGGGGGCGTTCACGATTGCGGGGTGATCGATCATGGTCAGGTTCACGCCGAAGTACCAGGAGGAGGAGCACGAGGTCGAGATCTGGGACGTCGAGTTCACCGAGGAGGACTGGGCCGAGTTCCACAAGGGGCCGCGAGCGTTCCTGGAGCGCATCAGCAAGGCCGACGGGCAGGAGGTCAACCGCCTCCTCGTCGACGCGCGGCTGCTGGAGGTCGCCCCTGACGGCAGCATCTGCCACGGGCACATCACCAGGATCCACATCAAGTCCGGACCGGAGCGCTCGACGAACGCCTACAGCTGCTCCGGGCTCTGGGAGTAGCCCCCGCTGCGGGACGGCCGCACCCGGCCGACACTGGGGGTGACCCCCGGCTTCCGGGGGCGCCCCCGATGCCGGGAGGGCCATGCTGCTCGGACTCACCACCGCCCTGGTCGCCACCGTCTGCTTCGGCTTCGGCTCGGTGTTCCAGGCGGGCGGCGCGCGCGAGGCCCCGCACGCCGACCGGGTGCGGGTCGGCCTGCTGGCGGCGCTGCTGCGCTCCTGGCGGTTCCTGCTCGGCACCGGCCTGGACATCGCCGGCTTCGCACTGAGCATCGTGGCCCTGCGCACCCTGCCGCTTTTCCTGGTCCAGGCCGTCACCAACGCCAGCCTCGCCGTCACCGCGCTCGCCGCCGCCCGCCTGCTCGGCGCCCGGCTGCACCGCACCGACCTGCTCGGCATCGGTGCCGTGGTGCTCGGCCTCACCCTGCTGGCGTTCGGCTCCGGCGAGGCGGGCCGCGACCACGCGCCGCCCGCGTTCCACTGGGCGCTGCTGGCCGCGACCGTGCTGATGCTGCTGCTCACCCTCCTGCTCGCCCGCCGCACCGGCACCGCGGCGGCCGTCGGCCTCGGTCTGCTGGCGGGCGTCGGCTTCGGCGTCACCAGCCTCGCCGTCCGGGTCTTCGACTTCGCACGCCCGCTCGACGTGTTCACCGATCCGGCGGCCTACGGACTGGCCCTCGGCGGCCTCGGCGGCTACCTCGCGTACGCGCTCGCCCTGCAGCGCGGCACGGTGACGGCCGCGACCGCCGCCGGCACGGTCTCGGAGACCTTCGGCCCGGCGCTGGTCGGGGTGCTCGCGCTCGGCGACGCCGCCCGCCCCGGCTACGCCTGGTGCGCACTGGCCGGCTTCGCGGTGGCGGTCGGCGGCACCTTCGTGCTCTCCCGCTTCGGCGAGGTGGAGGCCGAACTGGGCCCCGTGGCCGGCGCCGCCGGGGTCCACCCACCGCCCCGGTCCGGCCCCACCCCGCTCGCTCGAACGGCCTTGCCGTGCGAAGGTGACTTGCCGGACAAATCGGACGGCTAGGCGCGGACAGAGCGGCAGGTGCCATGACGACGGACGACGACCATCCGCCCTCCCGCCGGGCCCGGCGGCGCCCCGCCGAGGACCCGCCGGTCGCCCTGGTGACCGGTGCCTCCTCGGGCATCGGCGCGGCCACCGCCGACACGCTCGCCTCGGCCGGCTGGCGGCTGCTGCTCTCCGGCACCGACCAGTCCCGGCTCGACGCGGTCGCCGCCCGCACCGGCGGCCGCCCGCTGCCCGCCGACCTCGCCAAGCCCGACGGCGCCCAGCGGCTCGCCGAGGCCGCCCTCGCGGCGGCCGGCCGGGTGGACGCGCTGATCGCCGGCGCCGGTCTCGGCTGGCGCGGCCCCTTCGTCCGGACCCCCGCCGACACCCTGGACCGGATGCTGGAGGTCAACCTCGCCGCCCCGCTGCGGCTCACCCGCCTGCTCCTGCCGGGCATGCTGGAGCGCCGCCGGGGCCGGATCGTCCTGCTCGGCTCGATGGCCGGCCAGGTCGGCGTCCGCGACGAGGCCGCCTACGCGGCGACCAAGGCCGGACTGACGATGTTCGCCGAGAGCCTCTGGTACGAGCTGCGCGGCACCGGCGTCGGCGTCCGGCTGATCCTGCCGGGCGCGGTCCGAACCCCGTTCTTCGCCACCCGCGGCACCGACTACCAGCGCGAACGCCCCCGTCCCGTCTCCGCGCAGGAGGTGGCCGCCATCGTCCACGGCGTGCTCACCACCGACCGCGACCGGGTCTTCGTCCCGCACTGGCTGGGCTACCCGGCCCGCCTCCACGGCGCCGCGCCGGGCCTGTTCCGGCGGATGGCGTCCCGCTTCGGGTGAGGGCAGGCCCGCTCCTCGGCACCGTGGCCGCCGTGGAACTGCTCCACCTCGCCCCGGCCGCCGTCCGCCTGCCGCCCGTCCGCCGTCACCTCGCCCGCCGCACCGCGGGCTACGGCGACCCGGGGCATGTCGCGCTCACCTTCGACGACGGACCCGACCCGCGCGGCACCCCGCCGATCCTGGACGCCCTCGACGCGCTGGGCGTCCGGGCCACCTTCTTCCTGCTCGGCAGCATGCTCGAACGCGCCCCGGACCTCGGCCGCGAACTGGTCGCCCGGGGCCACGAGGTGGCCGTCCACGGCTGGCACCACCGCCGCCAGTACCGTCCGGCCCCCACCCGTGACCTGCGCGAACTCCACCGCACCACCGAAGCCGTCACCGCCCTCACCGGCACCCGCCCGCTCTGGTACCGGCCCCCCTACGGCGTCCTCACCGCCGGCCTCGCCCTGGCCGCCCACCGCCTCCGCCTGCGCCCCGTCCTGTGGACCACCTGGGGCCGCGACTGGCTCCCCACCGCCACCGGCCCCTCCGTCTACGCCGCCGCCCGCCCCACCCTCACCGGCGGCGCCACCCTCCTCCTCCACGACTCCGACTGCACCTCGGCCCCCGACTCCTGGCGCGCCACCCTCGCCGCCCTCCCCCTCATCGCCACCCACTGCCACACCCACAACCTCACCCTCGGCCCCCTCCGCGACCACGGCATCCCCCAAGCACCCCCGCACGGGACCGAGCACCTGAGGAAACCGACGCACCCATAGACCGCAGAACCATCCCCGCCGAGCGCGGGGCCGAGACGTCGCTGGCCGTCGTAGACAGCACGGGCGTGTCAGTGACTTCGTGTAAGCCGTAGGGGCTATCGAATGCTGAGCCGGTCCTCGAAGAACAGTGAGAACTGGTTCAGTGCCTCCTTCCAGTGTGCGGCGACGTGGTTGACGTCGCGTGCTTTCGGGTTGATCTGTTCTCGGACCGCGAGGTAGAGCACCTTCAGCGCGGCCTGCTCGGAGGGGAAGTGGATGGTTGGCCAGGGTTGCCTGCCACGTCACCGGGTGTACGCGGATCGGGGCGATGACGGTCTCAGGCCAGGCCGACGCTCTCCAGGGCCGTCGTGAAGCCGGTGCGCCAGCCTTCCGGGGTGGCGCTGGGGGAGGGGGTGGGGGCGGGGCGGGTGAGGGCGGCGAGGGCGGAGCGGACGACTTCGGCGGGGCGGGCGGAGACGACGTCGGCGTGGCCGAGTTCGAGTTCGTGCTGGAGGTTGTCGCGGCCGTGGCCCTGGACGACGTCCAGGAGCAGCAGGCGGCGGCCGAGGGCGCGGGCCTCGCTGCAGGTGTCGCCGGAGCTGGTCACGACCAGGTCCGCGGCGGCCATCAGGGCGGGGACCCGGTCGGTCCAGCCGTAGGGGTGGAGTCGTGGCCGACGGGTGGCGGCACGTCGGAGGCGGTGTTCCAGTTCGGCGTTGCTGCCCGCCACCGCGAGGACATGCGGGCCGGCGTCGGCGAGTTCGGCGGCGGTCCGGGCGAGCGGGCCGAGGCCCCAGGCACCGGACATCAGCAGCACGCACCGCGCGTCCGCCGGCACACCCAGCTCCGCCCGCGCCTCGGCGCGCGGGGGCGGGCGGTAGAAAGGGGCACGCAGTGGTGCCGGGAGGACGGCCACCGGCGCGTCCGGCCGGTACCGCCGTACGCCGCACGCGGCGACCTCCGAGGTGACCAGGAACAGGTCGGTCTCCTCCTGCACCCAGAGCCGGTGCGGCGTGACGTCCGTGCACAGGACCAGGTGCCGAAAGGGCCGGGACGTGCCCCGCAGGCGGTTGACGGCCGACGTGGCCGTGGCGAACACCGACACCACCAGCTCCGGCCGCTGCCGCACGATCAGCGCCCGCAGCGCCGGCACCAGCCGCCGCCGCGCCGCCGCGTCGGCGAGCAGCGCGATCCGCGCGCCGGGGCGCAGCGCCGAGAAGTGGAAGGCGTCGTAGACGCCGGGCAGGCCGATCAACCGCCGGAACACCGCCTCCCCGGCGGTGCCGGCGCGCTGCCCGAGCAGGGCCATCGCGTCGACCGTGCCGGTCGTCCAGCCGAGGTCCTCCAGGGAGTCCGCGCAGGCCCGGGCCATCACGTCGTGGCCCTGGCCGAGCGAGCCGGAGACCAGCAGCGCGTGCGGCACGGTCGCGCCCCCTCCCGGCTCAGGCGCCCGGCCGGGGGGCGGCCTCCGCCCGGTACCAGTCCGCGTACCGCCGCACGCCCTCGGCGAAGTGGGTCCGCGGCGACCAGCCCAGCAGCCGCTTGGCCTGTGCGGCGGAGATCCGGCGCCCGGCGTAGTCGGCGGTGCGCGCCTCGATGTGCTCGATGGTGACCGGCCCGAGCAGTTCGTCGACGGTGTCGGCGATGTCCCGCACGGAGACGGCGGTGGAGCCCTCCAGGGCGAAGGTCTGGTCCTCGGCGCTGGGGGAGAGGGCCCGCACGTGGGCGTCGGCGAGGTCCTCGACGTAGACGAAGTTGCGGCTCTGCCGGCCGTCGCCCGCGATGGTGATCGGGCGTCCGGCGAGCGCGGCCTGCACGAAGCGGGCGACCACCAGCTCGTCGCGCATCCGCGGCCCGTACGGGATGCCGTACCGCAGGATGGTGAAGTGCCGTCCGTACAGCTGGCGGTAGCTGTGCACGAGCATCTCCGCGGCCAGTTTGGTGGCGACGTACAGGTGCCCGCTGTGCTCCAGCTCGATCGGCACGTGCTCGTCCAGCTCCTGCTCCTCGCCGTCCAGCGAGGCCTCGGTGAGGGCGGCGCCGTACACCCAGACCGTGCTGGCCAGCACGGTACGGCTGAGGTCGTTGCGGCGGGCCGCCTCCAGGACGGTCTCGGTGCCGTCGATGTTGGCCCGCACGGCGCCGACCGGGTCGGCGGCGACCCGTTCGACGTCGGCCTGCGCGGCCAGGTGGAAGACCACCTCGCAACCGTCCAGGGCGCCGGTGAGCGCCGGCAGGTCGAGGATGTCGATCCGGGCGTGGTCGGCGTCGGGGTTGAGGTACTTGTCGGTGGTGTCCACCGCGAGCACCTCGTGCCCGGCGGCGAGCAGCCGGTCGACGACGTGTGAGCCGATGAATCCGCATCCCCCGGTGACCGCTATCCGCACGGTGTCCTCTCCTTCGTCGACGTCGGGTTCTGCCGGCGGGGCGCCGGTGTCCGGTGGCCGCGGGGCGTCACCCCGCGAGCCGGCGGTGGACGGTGGACACCGCCTCGATCACCCGGTCGGTCTCGTCTTCCGTCATGTCGGAGTGGACCGGTAGGCAGATCTGCCGGGCGCAGACGTCCTCGGCGACCGGCAGGGCGCCGCGCCGGTAGGGGGCGAGCACCGGCTGGAGGTGCAGCGGCAGGTCGTAGACCTCGCCGGGGAGCCGCACGTCGTACTCCTCGGCGACCGCCCGCTTGAAAGCGGCCCGGTCCACCCCGCGCGGCAGCAGGGCGACGTACTTGTAGTAGTTGCCGCGGCAGCCGGCCGGCTCGGTGACCGGCTCCAGTCCGTCCAGCGCGCCGAGCGCGGCGTCGTAGCGCTGGGCGACCCGGCGCCTGGTCTCCACGAACTCCTTGAGCCGGCGCAGGTGAACGGTGCCGATGGCGGCGTTCGGCTCGCTCATCCGCCAGGACGCGCCGAGCCGCACGTGGTGGTTGGTGCTGAACGACCCCTTGCCCTGGTCGCGGTAGATGCGGGCCTCGTCGCGCAGTTCGGCGGACCCGGTGAGGATCATGCCGCCCTCGCCGCTGGTGGTGACCTTGGTCGGGTAGAAGGAGAACGCTCCCGCCACGCCGAAGCCGCCGGCCGCCCGCCCCCGGTAGCTGCTGCCGTGGGCGTGCGCGGCGTCCTCGACCAGCGGGACGCCCCGGGCGTCGCAGAGCGCGCGCAGCGCGTCCACCGCGGGGGTGATCAGTCCGCCGATGTGGACCAGCACGACGGCGGCGGTCTCGGGGGTGAGCGCGGCCTCCAGGGTGTCGGGGCCGAGCGCCAGGGTGGCCGGGTCGACGTCGGCGATCACCGGCCGGCCGCCGGCGTGCAGCACGGCGCCGGCGGTCGCGTAGAAGGTGACGGCGGGCACGACGACGTCGCGGCCGCGGACGTCGAGGGAACGCAGGACGATCTCCAGCGCGGCGGTGCCGCTGGCGACGGCGACCGCGTGCGGGGCGCCGTGCTCAGCGGCGAAGGACTGCTCGAACCGCTCGGTCCAGGGACCGAGGGTGAGCGCACCGGTGGCGAGCATCTCGCTCACCGCCTCCGCGACGGTCGCGCGGTCGTTCTCGTCGAACACGATGCGGGCGGCGGGAACGCCCATGGGCCACCTCCGGCTACGGGACGCGCTGTGGACGGGCTGCGTCCCCGGGGGGCGCGAACCACCGGGAACCGTGGTGAACCGTCGGGGGCCATCGGGAACCCGGCAGGGACCACGGGGACGCATCGGTACGGACCGGGACGAATCACCCGGGCCAGGCACATCACGCTACTTCGCCCGCCGGGACGCGGCCCGTCCGCACCTCCGCCCGGGTGACGCGCCGCCGCCGGCGGGCCGGCCGCGAGCGCCCCCGAGCCCCCGGGCCGTGATCGGGGCGGGCCCTCGGCCCCAGGTCGGAGCGCGGCGCCCGGTCTCCGACCCGAGGAGTACTCCGTCCGGGGCCGCGCTGCTGCGTCCGCACTACCCCGGAATGCCTGCACAGAGCCGACGCCGGGGAGACCCCCGCCGACGCAGGATTGGTCATGCTCCGGGCGCCCCGGCCCTCCGGCCGAACGCGCCGCCCGGCCATCCGTTCCTGCCCGCCATCCGAAGGAGTCCGCTCTCCCGTGGCCACTTTCCTCTACCGCCTGGGCCGATGGTCCTTCCTCAGGCGCCGGCTCGTGACCCTGCTCTGGGTCGCCGTGCTGGCCGCCGTCGGGGTGCTGGCCGCCAAGGCGCCGGCCGCCCCGGACGACGGCTTCGCCATGCCCGGTACCGAGGCGCAGAAGGCCTTCGACCTCATGGACGAGCGCTTCCCCGGCGCCATGTCCGACGGTGCCTCGGCCCGGCTGGTCTTCGTCGCCCCGTCCGGCCAGAAGATCACCGCCACCGAGCACCAGCAGGCGGTCGAGAAGACGGTCGCCGAGCTCGCGCACAGCGATCAGGTGGTCGGCGCGACCAGCCCGTTCAAGGCCGGCGCGGTCTCCCAGGACGGCACCACCGCCTACGCGACGGTCAACTACAGCGTCAAGCCGGGCAAGGTCAGCGAGACCGCCACCGAGACGCTGAAGGACTCCGCCCAGCACGCCCGCGACGCCGGTCTCACCGTGGACATCGGCGGCACCGCGCTGATGGAGATGGGCGAGGCGGGCGGTTCCGCCGAGGCGATCGGCATGGCGATATCCGCCGTCGTGCTGGTGATCACCTTCGGCTCGCTGCTGGCCGCCGGACTCCCGCTGCTCACCGCCCTGATCGGCGTCGGCCTCGGCATCGGGCTGATCACCGCGCTCGGCAGCACCCTGGGCCTGTCCACCACCACCAGCACCCTCGCGATGATGCTCGGCCTCGCCGTCGGCATCGACTACGCGCTGTTCATCGTCTCCCGCTACCGCGCCGAGCTCCTCGACGGCCACGAGCCGAAGGAGGCCGCCGGGCGGGCCGTCGGCACCGCCGGCTCGGCCGTGGTGTTCGCCGGACTCACCGTGATCATCGCGCTGGCCGGCCTCTCGGTGGTGGGGATCCCGATCCTCGCCAAGATGGGCATGGCCGCGGCCGGCACCGTGGTGATCGCGGTCGTGGTCGCGCTCACCTTCGTCCCCGCGCTGCTCGGCTTCCTCGGCCGCAGGGCGCTGTCCCGCAAGGACCGCAAGGCGAGCAAGGGCGGCCACGCCGCCGGCGCGGCCGGTGGCGACCGCCCCAACGGCGGCACCCGCTGGGCCCGCTTCGTGCTGCGCCGCCCGGTCGCCGTGCTGGTCCTCGGCGTGGTCGGCCTCGGCGTCCTCGCCCTGCCGGCCCTGGACCTGCGGCTCGGCCTGCCCGGCGACGAGGCCAAGCCCACCTCCACCACGCAGCGCCGCGCCTACGACCACCTCTCCGAGGGCTTCGGCCCCGGCTTCAACGGCCCGCTGACCGTGCTGGTCGACGCCAAGGGCGCGGCCGACCCCAAGGCCGCCGCCCAGAAGGTCGGCGACACCGTGAAGGCGCTGCCCGGCGTGGTCGCCGTCTCGCCCGCGGTCTTCAACCAGGCCGGGGACACCGCGATGGTCACCGCCATGCCGGCCACCGGCCCGAGCGACGCCGCGACCACCGACCTGGTCCACGCCATCCGCGACAAGGCCGACGGCCTGAAGTCCGAAACCGGCGCGACGGTCCTGGTCAGCGGCGCGACGGCGATGAACATCGACGTCTCGCAGAAGCTCAACGACGCCCTGCTGCCCTACCTCGCGGTCGTCGTCGGCCTCGCGGTGCTGCTGCTCCTGGTGGTCTTCCGCTCGATCCTCGTGCCGATCAAGGCCGCCGTCGGCTTCCTGCTCTCGGTGGTCGCCGCGCTCGGCGCCGTCGTCGCGGTCTTCCAGTGGGGCTGGCTCGCCGAGCTGATCGGCGTCGAGCAGACCGGCCCGGTGATGAGCATGATGCCGATCTTCATGATCGGTGTGGTCTTCGGCCTGGCCATGGACTACGAGGTGTTCCTGGTCACCCGGATCCGGGAGGCCTTCGTGCACGGCGAGGAGCCCGGCGAGGCCGTGGTCACCGGCTTCCGGTACAACGCCCGGGTGGTCACCGCCGCCGCGCTCATCATGATCAGCGTCTTCGCCGGCTTCATCGGCATGAGCGAGCCGATGATCAAGATGATGGGTCTCGGCCTGGCCGCCGCCGTCGCCTTCGACGCCTTCGTGGTCCGCATGGCGATCGTCCCGGCCGTGCTCGTCCTGCTCGGCCGCCGCGCCTGGTGGCTGCCGGCCAAGCTGGAGAAGATCATCCCCGACGTCGACGTCGAGGGCGCCAAGCTCCAGACCGCCGCCCCGGCCCCGGTCACCGGGGCCGACGGCCCCGAGGCCGAGTCCCCCCGCCACTCGGTCGGCGTCTGACCCACCCGCCCCTGCCGCGGTTCCCGCCCCACGGGACCGCGGCAGGGGCACGCTCGACCCGTCGGTGCGCCGACCGGTCAAAATGGTACGAACCACATCCGTACTACCGTTCAAGGAGCAGGTATGTACTGCATCTGCCGTATGTCCCGCTCCGTGCAGTACCTCCCCACCCCCCTCGCCGGATCGTCCGGGCCCGGCCGAGGGGCCCGCCAGGGCAGCCCCGGACGGGAGAAGCGAGCATGACCGACACCTGGCTGCGCCGCGTACGCCGCCGCCATCCCCGCCTGCTCGACGCACTGCTCGTGTTCGCCGTGTTCGTGGTCACCGCCGGGACGACCACCATCGACCGCCTCGGCAACCGCATCGAGCCGAACCCGGCCGCGCTGGCCCTGGCCGTCGTCTCCAGCGCCGTGCTCCTGGCCCACCGCAGTCGGCCCCACCTCGTCTTCGGGGTCACCCTCGTCTGCAGCCTGGCCCTGTGCTTCGTCGCCACCCAGCTCAACGCCGGCCTGGTCGCCCCGCTGCTCGCCGCCCTCTACCTCCTCGCGGTGCGCACCGACCGCACCACCGCGCGCGCCGCCACCGCCGTCGCGGCCGTGATGGTGACCGCCGCCACGATCATCAACGAGCCCGACACCTCCTTCAGCGTCAAGGTCGGCGTCGTCGCCTGGGTCCTGCTGCCCGGCGCCTTCGGCGACTCCGTCCGCAGCCGCCGCGCCCACCTCGCCGCCATCGAGGAACGCGCCGAACGCGCCGAGCGCACCCGCGAGGAGGAGGCCCGCCGCCGGGTCGCCGACGAACGCATCCGGATCGCCCGCGACCTGCACGACGTCGTCGCCCACCACATCGCCCTCGCCAACGCCCAGGCCGGCATCGCCGTCCACCTGCTCGACCGCCACCCCGCCCAGGCCCGCGAGATGCTCAGCCACCTCACCGCCGCCACCGGCTCCGCGCTGCGCGAGCTCAAGGCCACCGTCGGCCTGCTGCGCCGCGCCGACGACCCGCAGGCCCCGCTCGAACCGGCCCCCGGCCTCGACCGGCTGCCCGACCTCATCGGCGCCTTCGAACGGGCCGGCCTGCCCGTGCGCCTCTCGGTCGAGGGCGAGCCGCAGCCGCTCTCCCCGGGCGTGGACCTCACGGCGTACCGGATCCTCCAGGAGTCCCTGACCAACGTGGCCAAGCACGCGGCCGGTACCGCCGCCGACGTCACCCTGACGTACTCCGGCAGCCGCGTCCTGCTCAGCGTCGCCAACGACCGCCCGGCCGCCGTCGTCGCCGTGCCCGCCGCCGGAGGAGGCTTCGGCCTGATCGGCATGCGCGAGCGCGCCTCCGCCGTCGGCGGGCGGCTCACCGCCGACCGCCGGCCCGGCGGCGGCTTCCTGGTCTCCGCCGAACTGCCCCTGCGCACCGCCGCCCGAGAGGAACACCCGTGACCATCCGAGTACTGCTGGCCGACGACCAGGCGCTGCTGCGCGGGGCCTTCCGCGTCCTCATCGACGCCGAGGACGACATGGAGGTGGTCGGCGAGGCCGCCGACGGCCGCGAGGCCGTTGAGTTGGCCAAGGCCACCCGCCCGGACGTGGTGCTCATGGACATCCGGATGCCCGGCGTCGACGGGCTCTCCGCGACCGCCGCCATCTGCGGCGACCCCGAGCTCGCCGGCACCCGGGTGCTGATCCTCACCACCTTCGAGATCGACGAGTACGTCGCCCAGGCCCTGCGCGCCGGCGCCGGCGGCTTCCTCGGCAAGGACGCCGAACCGACCGAACTGCTCGCCGCCCTGCGCCGCGTCGCCGCCGGGGACCCCCTGCTGTCGGCCGCCGCCACCCGCGCCGTCATCGATCAGCTGCTCGCCCACCCCGAACCGGACCGGGGCCCCGCCGCCGCCCCCGAACGCCTCGCCGCCCTGACCGCCCGCGAGCGCGAGGTGATGGCGATGGCGGCCACCGGCCTCGGCAACGAGGAGATCGCCGCCCGGATGTTCGTCAGCCCCTTCACCATCCGCACCCACATCCACCGGGCGATGGCCAAGCTCGACGCCCGCGACCGCGCCCAACTCGTCGCCCTCGCCTACCAGACCGGCCTCGTCCCGGCCCCGCGCCCCACGACGTAGGACCCGGTGCCGGCCGTGCCTCAGCGGCGGGCGCCGCGCACGGCCCAGAGGAAGCCGCCCGCGACGACGGCCGCGGTGGCCGCCGCACAGGCCGCGACGCCCGGGTGGAGGAAGGCCCGCCGATCGTCGAGGGCGACGCCGATGACGGCGTACTGCCCGGCGCAGGCGAGGACCGCGCCGGTCAGCGGCGCCGTCCAGGGGCTCAGGGCGGCACGGTCGGGAAGGACGGCCAGCAGGGCGGCCGTCACCAGGGCGATGGCGGTGGCGAAGGCGGCGCCCACCGGGATGCCGAGCACGACGGTGCCGACGTCGTAGCCGATGACGGCGGCCACGGCGCCCCAGCCGCCTCCGCCGACCAGGCCCGCGGCGATCAGCCGTCCCCAGATCCGCAGCCGCCAGACGGTGTCCGTCGGAGCGTCCTGGCGCGGCGCGAGGGAAGCGGTCATCTGTGAAGTCTCCGGGATCTCATGGGTGTGGGGATGCCCGCCGGGTCGCCGTGCGGCGTTCCCGGCGGGCATCGCCGTCGAACGGGTGTCGTCCGCCGTGGTGGCGGAATGCTATTCCAGGTCGCTCTTGCGGCCGAAGGCGCCGGAGGCGAGGTACTCGCGGGCGCCGCGCTTGATGAGCAGGACGGTCAGGGCCTGGTTGCCGTTGGCCTCGCGGGCCGCGCGTTCACCGAGCGCCTGGCCGAACTCGTTGTTCAGCAGGTCGATCCGGTGGTCGCTCTCCTCCTCCGCCGGGTAGTAGGCCTCGTGGGCGGCCGCCCACCTGTCCGCCTTCTCCCGCCCGAGCCGCGCGGTGAGGCTGGCCTGCCACAGCACGTGGCGGTAGGCGTTCGCCCGCTCCCCGCTCAGGGCGTGCTCCTCCTCAAGGGTCTGTTCGATCGCCCACGCGCTCTCGACCTTGTAGATGCGGCACTCGGCCTTGTTCTCCTCGCAGACCGCGTCCTCCGCCTCGCTGAGGGTGAAGTCGGTCGAGCGGTCCAGTTCCTTGCGCTGCTGCTCCGTGACCGCCGGGTACCGGGCCTTCTTCCGGTCCTGCTCGGCGAGGTGGTTGGACCGCGCCCTGCGCTCGTCCTTCGACAGCCCGCCGTTCGCGTTGCTGCGCGGGGTCGGAGCCGGCGGGGAGCAGTCGTGGGTGGCGCAGTACTCGGGGGCGGGGGTGCCGCCCTCGTTGCGGGTGATGTTGAGGTAGTTGCTGCCGTATCCGGTGGGCCGGGTGCCCCTGTTGTCGCAGGTGTACTGGCCGGAGTAGCACTCGGGCAGTGCCTCGCCGGACGGGTCGCTGGTGGCCAGGGGGTTGTTGTTGGCGTAGGTGTAGGCGCCCATCTCCTGGGAGGCGGTGGTGTCCATCTTCGGGTCGACGCTGATGAACCGGCCCGTGTTGGCGTCGTACTCGCGGGCGCCGAGGTGGGTCAGGCCGGTGTCGCCGTCCCGGGTGCCGCCGAGGAAGCCCCGGTCGCCGGTCCAGCCGGAGCCGGGGGCGGTGCCGCGTTCGGCGCCGAAAAGGGTCGTCCTGCGCCGGGTGACGGCCTGGGTGGCCGCGTCGACGTGGACGGTCGCGGTGCCGTGCCGGTCGGAGAGGACGAAGGCCAGCTTGCCCGCGGTGCGCACGGCGGCGGTGGTGCCGCCGTGGGTGTAGTAGCGGGTGCCGACCGGCGTGGTGGCGCCGGGCGCGAGCTTCAGCTCGTTGCCGCCGGGCAGGTAGAGCGTGGTGCCGGTGGAGTCCTTGCGGACCAGGCGGTTGCCGTCGGCGTCGTAGACGTACGTGTTGTCCGTCCCGGTGCCGGTGAGCTTGGCCAGGCGGCCCTGCTGGTCCCACTCCAGGGTCTGGGCGGGGGCGGAGCCGATCGTGCGGCCGGTGGTGTTGCCGGTGGCGTCGTAGGAGTAGGTCTCCTTCACCGTGCCGCCGGGGCCGCTCTGGGTGACCTCGGCGAGGGCGTTGGGCTTGCCCGGGACCGGGGTGTAGGTGCGCACGGTGTCCGCCGCGCCGCCGGTGCCGTGGCGGGTCTCGCTCCTGCGGTTGCCGACGCCGTCGTAGCCGAAGCTGGTCCAGTAGGCGTCGGGGCCGCCGACCGTGCTCGCCGAGGGTGCGGCGGCGCAGTTGTCGGTCGCGGTCCAGGCCTCGGTGATCCGGCGCAGCGCGTCGGTGATGACGCACTGGGTGTCGGTGACGGCGGCGGTGTCCTGGCCGGAGCGGGTCGAGGTGCTGGTGACGTTGCCGACCGCGTCGTAGGTGTAGCGGGTGTCGTCGACGCGCTGCGGGGCCGTCTCGCGGTCGGTCACGGCGCGCAGCAGGCTGCCGGTGTGCTCGTCGTACTCGTAGGAGGCCCACAGGTGCGAGCCGAACGCGCCGTACTCGTCCCGCAGGATGCGGCCGTAGTGGTCGTACGTGCCGGCCGAGACGATCGGGTCGGCGCCGGCGTACGTGGTGGCGGGCAGTCCGGTGGTCGGGGTGTAGGAGGTGGTGACGCGTTCCTGCGGCAGTCCGCCGATCGCGGGCTGCTGGGTCCACATCGGCTGGCCGGTGTTGGCGTTGTAGGACGTCGTCCACTTGTAGGTGTCGGCGAGCGCGCCCGCGGCGGCCGGGACGGTCAGCTGGGTGTTGACCGGCTGGTACAGGCTGTTGTACGTGGTCACCGCCGAGACGTAGGCGGCGCCGTCCACGTAGCGGGTGCTGGTGGCGGGCTTGCCCTTGGCGTTGGCGACGGTGTCGTACGTCCACTCGGCCAGCGTGGTGGCGCCCTGCTTGACGGCGGTGGTGCGGCCGAGCGCGTCGTAGTCGGTGTGCAGCACGATGCCGCGGCCGTCCTTGACGTCGGTGACACGGCCGCCGGCGTCGACGGTCAGCTCGGAGGTCCCCTTGTCCGGGTCCTCGACCTTGACCTGCCGGCCGCGGGCGTCGTAGGTGTAGCGCCACTCGTTGCCGGCCGGGTCGTTCATCCGGACGACGTTGCCGCGGCTGTCGTACTGGTAGGTCACCGACTGGCCCGCGGTGCGCGCCTCGTCGGTGTACTCCTTCATCTCGACCACGTTGCCGCGCGCGTCCGCCCAGCTCGTCTTGGCCGTGCCGCCCTCGGGCGGAACGACGGTGACGGCGTCGCCGTGATAGGTGGTCGTGGTGCGCTTGGTCTCGTCGCCGAACCGCTTGCCGATGACGGCGGTCGCGCGCGCCGCGCCGTCGTACAGGGTGTCGGTGGAGGCGGGGTACTTCAGCTCCTGGCCGGTCACCAGGACGCCCTCGGCGGCGCCGTCGGCGTAGTACGAGCCGGAGTCGCGCCAGGCCAGGCCGCGGCTGTCGTAGAACTGCTCGGTGACCAGGCGCCCCGAGCGGTCCGGCGAGGTGCGCTGGGTCTGACGCGAGCGCAGCAGGCCGTCGAAGAAGGAGTAGGAGGTCTCGTAGGTGGAGTCGTGCCGCAGGGTGCGCGTGGTCACCACGATCGGGCCGTTGTTGCGCACCTGGTAGTCGAAGCCGTAGTTCGGCGAGTCCGGGTAGGTGGCGGCCGAGCGGGTGGGCAGCCACACCTTGGTGATCCGGCCGAGCGCGTCGAACTGGCTGGTGGTGACCTTGTTGTTGGCGTCGGAGATCGTCAGCGCCTGGCCCCGCAGCGGCTCGTAGCCGGTGGTGGTCGTGTGGCCGAGCGGGTTGGTGACCACGGAGGAGACCGCGACCTCCCCGGTGGCCGGGGTGTAGGCGGTCGTGGTGGTCCTGCCGTAGGCGTCGGTGGCCGTCAGCGGGCGGCCGTAGCCGTCGTGGCCGGTGCGCGAGAGCGTGTCGTAGCCGGTACCGGCCCCGTTGACCGCCCGGGTCTCGGTGACCAGGCCCTTGGTGGGCGCGGCGCCGACGGCGGTGGTGTCGTCGTAGAGGGTCTGGGTGTCGGAGACGATGTCCGCCGGCCGGTTGACCGGGGAGCCGCAGGCCGCGCCGACGACCTCCACCCGGCTCGGGCTGCTCAGGATCCACGCGCCGGTGTTGCGGGCGTACTCGGTGGTGGTGCACCGCTCGTCACCGCTCCTGGACTCGTCGCCGAGCTCGCTGAGGGAGGTGACGAGGCCGTAGCCGTCGAAGGTGCGCGACAGCGAGGTGCGGCGCTCCCCGCCGGTGACCGCGGTGCGGGTCTGCTCCTTCTGGACGCCGGTGAGGTGGGCGCCGAGCGCCGGCAGTCCGGCGCGGGCGCGGGTGGCGGTGGCGGTGGAGCTCCACGGCGTGTAGGAGGTCGCCGACACCAGGGCGCCACCGTCCCCGTTGTAGACCGCCCGCTCGCGCAGCTGGCCCGCGAACTCGGGGCGGTCCGTGACGGTCTCGCCGGCCGAGTTCCCGACCTGCGCCCCGTCGAGGCCGCGGAAGTAGCGGGTCTCGGTCAGGGTGCGGGCGTCGTAGCCGGCGCCGGTGCGGGTCTGGACCCGCCCGTAGCCCCGGCCGACCGAGAAGGTGCGCTCGTCGGCCTTGGTGAGCTCGTCCTCGTTCATCGCCCAGGCGGCGCCGTCGAGGTAGGCGTACTCGGTGACCTTGTCCGGGGTCTCGGCGAGGTTGTCGCCCTCGACGACCTTCTCGACGACGTAGCTGTTGAACCAGTCGTCCTTGACGGTGCTGCCCTCGCGGCGCTTGACCGGGTAGCAGCGGCTGGTGTTGGCGGCGCTGACGGGCGGGAGGCTCGTCACCGAGCAGCCGGGGGCCGAGTAGTAGGCGCCGATGGTGCCGCCGGTCTCGGTGGTGATCTGGGACAGCCGCAGCCGGACGAACGGGGCCAGGCCGTCACCGGTCCTGTCGACGCGGTTGGCCAGCTGCTCGCCGGCGAAGGTGACCGGGGGCAGTTCCAGCTTGCCGTTGGTCCAGCCGGTGCGGGTGATGGCGGACAGCCACATCGGGGTGGAGATGCCGTCACCGGAGGGCGGGAAGCTCTGCGTCAGGCTCCAGCTGTCGACGTTCTTGTGCGTGCCGCCGGTCAGGGCCCTGGTGGTGACGGTGACCAGTCGCTTGCGGGACCAGAAGGTCGGCGAGGCGTTGGTCCTGCAGTCCGCGCCGTCGGCGCAGTACAGGTCGAACGGGACGTCCGGCCAGTTCTTGGCGTTGGTGTCGTCGAAGGTGCCGCAGGTGGCCAGGCACCGCTCGTCGACGTCGAACTTGACGACGCCGGTCGGCTTCGCGCTGTACACGGTGTCCGAGCGCAGGCCGTACTCGACGCGGTCGAGCCAGCCGCCGCGCACGTACGGCGTCGTGGTGCCCTTGCCGGTGGTGGTGCTCCAGTTGCGGGCGTAGTTGTTGGACTCGGTGTTCCAGTAGTACGCCATCGCGTTGCCGCGCGGGTCGACCACGTAGTCCAGCTGCCAGCGCCAGGCCTGCTGGCACCAGGCGCCGGCGAACGAGGAGTTGTAGCACGGCTCGCCGGACTGGTTGCCGAACACCGGCACCGTCCACGCCGACTTCGTCTCGGCCGAGCCGGACTGGTGGCCGGGCAGGCGGTTCAGGCCGAAGAAGTACTGGGTGCCGTCGGTGGTGGTGATCTTCCAGTGCTCGCCGTCGTTGTCACCGTTGGCGGCGCCGGTCAGCTTCTCGACCTTCTCGCCCGAGTCGCTCGCCGGGTGCCAGCCCTTGCCGGCCTCGTGGACCAGCTCGGTGTGCTTGCCGCCGAGGGAGAGCACGGCGTTGTCGTTGTACCAGCACAGGTCGCCGACCTTGGCGGTGTTGGTCCCGCCGGACTGGTCGTCGTCGCACGGCTTGTAGCGCCGCTCGATGAAGCCGGGTTCGTAGGACCAGCCGTCACCCAGCCAGCCGGCCTGGTTGTTGGAGGCGCTGCTGCGGCCGTCCACGGCCTGCGAGGAGTAGCCGAGCGAGACGGCGGGCCGCAGACCGCCGGGCACCGCGGGCACCGACAGGGGGTAGGACCAGGTGAACGCGCCGGTGGAGCCCCCGCCCGACCAGGAGTCGGACGCCTGGAGCGAGGTCGCCTTGTAGTCGCCGGTGGGTCCGGCGGCGTCGGCGAGCGCCGCGAGGACCGTCGCCCCGGCGGCCGGGGCGGACGCGGCGGTGAGCGAGAAGCCCTTCGCCTCCGCCGGCCGCGCGGGCGCGTCCAGGCTCGCCGAAACGGCGGACCTGGCGGGCTCGTTCACCGACTCCAGCGGCACCGCCGTACGGCACTCCGGGCGGTCCGGGGTGGTCAGGACGCAGTCGGGAAGCCGGACCAGACGCAGCCGTGACGCCCAGTCACCGCCGTAGGCCTTCGCGAAGGCCGAGTAGTCGAGCGTGACCTTGACCTTGCCGTCCTGCGGTGTCCGGTCGGCGGACGTGAGCGAGAACAGCACGCCGTCTATTCCGGCGGCACGGGTCTGCTGCCGGTCGGCGACGGTGACCCCGATGCCCTCGGGCTGCTCCGAGGAAGGTGCCTTCGTCAGCGAATTAACGTGCTTTTCAAGCGACTTGGCCGATCCGGCCGACGGTGAAGTTTCGACGGAAATGGCGCCCGGGCCGGGCCATACCGCGTCGACGGCCTTTTCCGTCACGGTCGATGCCAGGCCGGGTCGCTTCTGCCCGCCGATCGGCACCGTCTTCACCGGTACCGGCCGGGTCTGCTGGAGGGCCGGCAGGTCGGGCCTCCCGCCGCTCCCCTCCGCGGCTGACGCTGCACCTGGCAGCGCGGATGTCAATGCCGTGGCCGCGACGGCGGTCGCCAGCCAGCGGGCAGCGAAATGCCTCACTCGTCCCCTCCGATGATTGTGAATGAGCCGACGAAGGCTAACAAGGTCGGAGGGGGATTTCTTTGCCCCACCTGCCCGAACGCCGGGCGTAATGTCCCGTGTGCGATCATTCGTCAGGATCGGCGGCAATCGACCTCATCGATCCGTCAGCGAGACGAATTGTGAGGGAAGTTGACGGTCGATCACGGGAATCGAGATCGATGAAATTGCCCCGATGAGTGCCCTGCGGCGGGTATGGAGGCCTACCGCTTTTCGGAAAAGCACTCATCGTGAAGGAAGCGGTGTGGCGGCTGTGGCCGGCCGGCTGGATCACCCTCCGGATCGCGGACGTCAACGGCGACCGTCCCGCCGGTAGGGGCGGGCGCGGGCGGTGAGCGCCCCTCCGGGAGGCGTACGCGGGTAGGCCCGACGGGCGAGGGCCGGGTCGTCCCGAGGGGCGATGACCGGGCGGCGCCCGGGGCGGCAGCGTGGGAGCCATGACGGAGAAGACGAAAGTGAGTACACGTCAGTCCAGCTCACCGTTGCGGCGATTGGCGTCGGGAACGCTCGCCCTCGGGCTGGCCGCGGGGCTGCTGACGGCGCTGGTCCCCGCCTCGGCGCAGGCCGCCGACGCCGACCTCGCGACCGGCCAGGGGGCCGACCGGGGCGGCTGGACCGCCAAGATCCGCCGGACCGAGTTCGGCGTCCCGCACGTCCTCGCCCAGGACTTCGGCGGCCTCGGCTACGGCTACGGGTACGCCTTCGCGCAGGACAACCTCTGCCAGCTCGCCGACCAGGTGGTCACCGTGCGCGGCGAGCGCTCACGCTGGTACGGGCCGGACGGCCGGTCCGTCGACCGGCTCCCGAACCTGGAGAGCGACACCTACCAGCAGGGCGTGCTGCGTTCCGGGACGGTGCGGCGGCTGCTGGCCCGGCCGGCGCCGCTCGGTCCGACCGGCGAGGTGCGGCAGCTGGTCGACGGGTACGTCGCGGGGTACAACCGCTATCTGCGGGAGACCGGCGTCGACCGGCTCCCGGACCCGTCCTGCCGGGGGAAGGAGTGGGTCGGGCCGATCACCGCCGACGACCTCTGGAACATCCTCTACGAGGCCAACACCCTGGCGGGCACGGCGAAGCACTCGGTCGCCACCGCCGTCCCGGGCGCCGGCGGCCTCCCCGATTCCGATTCCGCCTCCGCTCCCGGTGCCGGGGCCGCCGCGCGGCGTGCCCAGGAGGGCCCCGCCGACGCGCCGCCCGGACCCCCCTGGGCGCGCCGCGCGGCCGACACCCCCGACACGGGCAGCAACGCCTGGGCGATCGGCCGGGACGCCGCCCGCGACGGCAACGGCCTGCTGCTGGCCAACCCGCACCTGCAGTGGGTCGGCGCGGAGCGGTTCTACCAGGCCCAGCTGACCATCCCCGGCGTCCTGGACGTCGCCGGCGCCGGGCTCTACGGCGTCCCGTTCCTGCAGATCGGCCACACCCGGGGCCTCGCCTGGAGCCACACCACCACCTACGCCGACCACTTCGCCGCCTACCGGCTCTCGCTGGTGCCCGGCGACCCGACCGCGTACGTGGTGGACGGCAAGGTCGAGCGGATGGCCGCGGAGACCGTCCCGGTCACCGTCCGGGCCGCCGACGGCACGCTCTCCACCGTCGACCGGACGGTCTACCGCTCCCGCCACGGCTACGTCATGGCCGAGGGCTGGACCGCCGAGTACGCCTACACGCTGCGCGACACCAACGCCGAGAACCTCCGCTCCCTCAACGAGTGGGTGGCGATGGGCCGGGCCCAGAACCTCGACCAGCTGCGGCAGGCCCAGCGCACCTACCAGGGCGCCCCGTGGGTGTACACCACGGCGGTCGACTCCAGCGGGACGACCTACTTCACCGACTCCTCCGCCGTCCCGCACATCACCGACGCGCTGCGGGCGCGCTGCCTGGTGCCCAACCCCCTCACCGACGGCGTGCTCGACGGGTCGACCACCTCCTGCGACCCGGGCAGCGACCCGGACGCCCTGGTCCCCGGCGTGTTCGGCCCCGCCAACCACCCGGAGCTGACGCGCGCCGACTACGTGGCCAACGCCAACAACGGCCCCTACCTGACCAACGCGCAGGCGCCGATCACCGGGCTGCCCGCCGTCTACAACGGCGGTGCGGAGCTCGCCTCGCGGCCGCAGCTGAGCCTGCGGATGATCGCCGACCGCCGGGCCGGCACCGACGGCCTGGGCGCGCCCGGCTTCACCCTCGCCTCCCTCCAGGCGGCCATGTTCGGCAACCGCGTGCAGAGCGCCGAACTGGACCGCGACGACGCCGTCGCGCTGTGCCGGGCGCACCCGGCGATCACGGCCTCCGACGGCACGCTGGTCGACGTGCGCGCCGCGTGCGACGTGCTGGCGGCCTGGAACACCCGCGCCGACGCCGACAGCCGGGGCACCGTGCTCTGGCAGGAGTACACCGGCGCGCTGGCGCGGACCGGGACGACCGCCTGGAGGACGGTCCCGTACGACCCGGCCCAGCCGCTGACCACCCCGCGCGGCATCGCCGCCGGCGACGCCGACGCGCAGCGCGCGTTCGCCGACGCGGTGCGCGGCCTGGCGGCCCGCGGCGTGCCGGTGGACGCCCCGATCGGACGCGTCCAGCGCTGGGCGGGCATCCCGCTGCACGGCTGCTCCGGCCTGCTGGGCTGCTTCAACGTCGTCACGGCCGCGCCGGAATCGGGCGCCGGCGGCGGCACGTACCCGGCGGACCTGCTGAGCGTCCCGCACGGCTCCAGCTTCCTGATGGCCACCGAGCTGACCGACCGGGGCCCGCGCACCCGGACGCTGCTCGCCTACGGGCAGTCGGCCGACCCGACCTCGCCCCACTTCACCGACCAGACCCGCCGCTACGCCCGCAAGCAGTGGGTGACCGAGCGCTTCACCGAGGCCGAGATCCGCTCCGCCCCGGGCCTGACCGTCACCACCCTGCGCCGCTGACGCTCCGTCAATTCGGCCACCGGGCCGCCGCCGTTCCCCGAACGGCGGCGGCCCGCGTGTGTGTGCCCGTTGTGTGGGCCTGCAGGTGTGCGTAGGGGGCGTGCCGGGCTCGCGAGGGGCGCGCGTGAAGGGCCGTGCACCAACTCCCCGGTCGGCTCTTGGGTTCCTCCGGTGCGCGAATGCCAAGGCGGAAGGCCGTGTACCGGTCCCGGCAACAGGATGTTAACCAGATCGGCACATTCTGCGCCCTGGACCCGCTTTTGCCGACCCGATACCCGTGTTTTACTTCCTCTTGACGCGTCATCAGGTCACCGGGGGGATACCGAGGGTCACTGGCGCGGCCCTGTGGCCTGTCCTCCGACGGCCGCGGCCGCAGCCCCTCGCCGGGGATATCTGGTTCCGACGTGCCTGCCCGTCCACCGCCCCTCCCGGCCGTCGCCGCGAGGGTCACCGAAGGAGGCATCCACCCTCATGGAACCGCTCATCGACCGGGCCCGGGCGTTCCCGCAGCGCGCGGGCGACACCGGCCGGGAACTCACCGGACTCGCCGCCGGGCAGACCCCGCAGGCCCTGTTCATCACCTGCTCCGACTCCCGCGTGGTGCCCGCCCTGATCACCGGCGCCGACCCCGGGGACCTCTTCGAGCTCCGCACCGCGGGCAACATCGTCCCCGCCTACCGGGCCGACGGCTCCTCGGGCGAGACCGCCACCATCGAGTACGCCGTCGAGGTGCTCGGCGTCCGCGACCTGGTGGTCTGCGGGCACTCGCACTGCGGCGCCGTCGGCGCCGTGGTCCGCGACGAGGACCTCAGCGTGGTGCCCGCCGTCCGCGCCTGGCTGCGCCACGCCGACCGCGCCGTGCTGCGCGCCGACGAGGCCGACGTCTTCGACCCGACGGTCGCCGGCCCGGTGCAGCGCCACGTCCTCACCCAGCTCGACCGGCTGCGCGGCTACCCCGCCGTCGCCCGCCGGCTGCGCGAGGGGCGGATCCGGCTGCACGGCTGGTTCTACGAGATCCACACCGGACTGGTGCTCGCCCACCAGCCCGACGCCGGCCTCTTCCTCCCGCTGTGATCCCGCCGTACCGTCGCGCACCGCGCCCGCACCGTCATGCACCGCCGTCCACCGTCCACCGCACCGTCCACACTCTCCCGAGGACCCGATGACTCGTCGTCCCGCCCTTCGGCTGAGCACTCTGCGCTCCGACCTTCCCGCCTCCCTCGTCGTCTTCCTGGTCGCCCTCCCGCTCTGCGTGGGCGTCGCCGTCGCCTCCGGGGTCCCGGCCGAACTCGGCCTGGTCACCGGCATCGTTGGCGGTCTGGTGACCGGCCTGCTGCCCGGCAGCAGCCTCCAGGTGTCCGGCCCCGCCGCCGGACTGACCGTGCTGGTCTTCGCCGCCGTCCAGGAACACGGCCTCGCCACCCTCGGCGTCATCACCGCCGCCGCCGGCCTGCTGCAACTCGCGATGGGCGCCGCCCGGCTCGGCCGGCTGTTCCGGGCGATCTCCGTCTCGGTCGTCCAGGGCATGCTCGCCGGCATCGGCCTGGTGCTGATCGCCGGTCAGCTCTACGCGCTCGCCGACGCCAAGGGCCCGGCCGGCGGGCCCGCCAAACTCGCCGGGCTCCCGGGCCTGGCCGCCGACGTCGCCGGGGACGGGCAGGCGCTCGCCGCTGCCGCCATCGGCGCCGGGACGGTGGCGGTCCTGCTGTTCTGGCCCCGTCTGCCCGCCCGGATCCGGGTGGTCCCCGCGCCGCTCGCCGCCGTCGCCGCAGCGACGGCCGTCACCGCCCTGTTCGACCTGCCCGTCGCCCGTGTCGAGGTGGCCGGACTCGCCGGTGTCATCGACCTGCCCGGCACCTCCGACCTCGCGGCGCTCGGCAGCCTCGGCGTCCTCGGCACGGCCGTCGCCTTCGCGCTGATCGCCTCCGCGGAGAGCCTGTTCAGCGCGGCCGCCGTCGACCGCCTGCACGACGGCCCGCGCACCGACTACGACCGCGAACTGCTCGCCCAGGGCGTCGGCAACACCGTCTGCGGCCTGCTCGGCGCCCTGCCGATGACGGCGGTCATCGTCCGCAGCGCCGCCAACGTGCAGGCCGGTGCCCGTACCAAGGCCTCCCGGGTCCTGCACGGCCTGTGGCTGCTGCTCTTCGCGGCGCTCATCCCGGCCGCCCTCTCCGCCATCCCGCTTGCCGCCCTGGCCGGCGTCCTGGTCCACGCCGGGGCCAAGCTCGTCCCGGTCCGCACCCTGCGGCCGCTGTGGCGGGCCGACCGCGGCGAGGCGGTGATCCTGGCCGTCACGGCGATCGCCATCGTGGTGACCAACCTCCTCGAAGGGGTGCTGCTCGGGCTGCTCCTCGCGGTGCTCAAGAGCGCCTGGGACACCTCCCACCTCCAGGTCACGATCACCGACCTGCCCGACGGCGCCGTGCGGGTGACCCTCCACGGCAACGCCACGTTCCTCCGCCTGCCCCGTCTCCTGGAGACGCTCGAATCCCTGGAGGACCTGCCCGCCGACCGCCCGGTACGCCTCGACCTCTCCGGCGTGCGCCACCTCGACCACGCCTGCCGCAGTGCCCTGGAACTCTGGCAGGAGAGGCACGACCGCAACGGCTCCGCCGAACTCCTCGGCCTCCCCGCCGCGGCCGCCTGACCCCCTCCGGGCCCCGCCGGGCCGTGGCCGCGGGAAGACCGCCGGCCACGGCCCGGCCGGGCGGGTGCGGTCCTCACAGGCTGAGCCCGCCCGCTCTCCTCCCTCCTCACCCCGGCCGGCGACCACGAACAGGACTGCGTTTTTCACGCCGGACCCCCGACCATGGAGGCCATGACGTCCACACCTGCGGACCGCCTCACCGACCCCTCCGTCACCGCCCCCTCCCTCGCCGAACGGCTGGCCCACGTGCGCTGGATCGCCGGTGGCCCGGCCGCCGGCAAGAGCACGCTGACCCGGCTGCTCGCCGATCGCCACGACGCCGCCGTCCTCGACGGCGACCGCGCCGAGCACCGCTGGCTCGACCGGTGCGACCCCGGGCGTCACCCGCGGCTCGCCGCCCTGCGGAACCGGCCGCCCGGGGACCAGTGGCGCGGCCGGACCGCGCGGCAGGTGTTCCGGGCCATGCCGAGCCTGCACGGCGAGATGACCGGGTTCCTCGTCGAGGACCTCCTCGCCCTGCCCGCCGACCGCACCGTCCTGGTCGACTACTTCGGGATCCTCCCGCGCGACCTCGCGCCGCTGCTCCGCCACAGCGGGCAGGCCGTCTTCCTGCTGCCCACCCCGGCCTTCCGGAAGGAGGCCCTCACCGCCCGGTACGCGGACCCAGCCCGTGCCCGGGCCACCTGGGGCGACCGGGATCCGGAGTCCGCCCTCGCCGACCGCCTCGCCCGCGACGCGCTCTGGGACGATGAGGTGCGCCGCCAGGCCCCGCTCCACGCCGCCGCCGTCCTCACGGTCGACGGCACCACGCCCGCCGCCGACCTGGCGGAACGCGTCGCCGCGCGGTTCGGTCTGCCCCGGCGGTAGCCGGGCCCCGACACACCCTGGAGGGACACCGTGGAACGGACGGCGGGGGAGTGCTGGATCGCCGGGGCCGATGTCGGCGGGTCCGGGATCCGGGTGGCACTGGCGCCCGACCGGTGGCCGGAGGGACTCGCGGGGGCGCGGACGGCCGAGCTGGCCGCACCCGCGCGGGTGTCGGCCCCGGCCGGAGGGCTGGACGCCCGGGCGCTGCTCGACCGGCTGCTCCCCGCCCTCCAGGGCCTGGCCGCCGGGCTGCCGGACGGCGCGCGGATCGGGGCCGTCGCGGTCGGCGCCACCGGGATGGCCCTGCTCGGCCGTGACCTCGCCGCCCGTCTGCCCGGCCCGCTCGCCCGCGCCACCGGGGCCCGGCACCTGGTGCTCGCCGGGGACGCGATCACCGCCCACGTGGGTGCGCTGGGTACGGACGCCGGGGTGACCGTGGCCGGCGGGACGGGGCTGGTCGCGATCGGCTACCGCCCGGGCGCCGGCTGGCGGCGGGCCGACGGCTGGGGCCAGCTGCTCGGCGACTGCGGCAGCGGCGGGTGGCTCGGCCGGTCCGGGCTGGAGGCCGCGCTGCGCGCGTACGACGGCCGCCCCGGCGGCTCGCCCCTGCTCCTCGCCGCCGCCGAACGCCGCTACGGCCCGGTGACCGGCCTCCCGGCAGCCCTCCAGCCGCGCCCCGACCGGGCCGCCCTGCTCGCCGCCTTCGCCCCGGACGTCGCCACGGCGGCCGGGGAGGGCTGCCCGGTCGCCGCCGGTCTGCTGCGCCGCGCGGGCGAGGAGATCGCCGCCACCGCGACCGCCGCCGCGAGCTCGGCGGGCCTCCCCGCCCCGGACCTCGCCCTGACCGGCGGCCTCTTCCGTCTCACCTCCCTGCACCGCGCCGCCCTCGCGGCCCTGGCCACCCACCTCCCCACCGCCCGCCTCCGCACCCCCGACGGCCCGCCCCTCCTCGGCGCCCTCCGCCTGGCCGCCACCGCCCCCCGCCTCCCATGGCCCCTCCACCCTCCCCTCCTCGGCCTCCTCACCACCGACCCCTGAAGTGATGGCGGGCACGGACCTCGACGACGGATGACGGTGGCGCTCGCGGCTCGGACGGCCATACGGAGGGCGAGGTGGCGTTCGAACTTCGAAGGGGCGGCGCAGATGGGTGCTCCATCCGTTCCGACCTGCGGTTCCGCCGTGGGGTTGCCGGTCGGCCGGGATTCCGTGGGAAGCGCCGGGGCGGTGGAGGAGCCGGTGGATTTCCGGATACCCGGGAGCGTCGGGTAGTCCTCTGGGGGCGGTCGTCCCGCGGTGCCGGACCCGAGGGAGGTGGTGTCGATGGCGGCTTCGGGGACGAGCCGGCGTTCGAGCGTGGTCAGGAACCTGGTGGCCGGCGACGTGACCGTGCACGGCTCCGTGATCCAGGGCAAGAACGTGAACGTCACACTGGTCGCCGCTCTCCCGGGCCCCGATGCGCCGACCGGGTTCCCCGGACCGACACCGGAGTGCCGCGAGGAGCGTGACGACCCGCCGCCACCGCCGCCCGCCGGAACGGACCCGGGAGGACAGGGGGCGATCAGTGGCAGGCGCAGGGGGCGCCGACTTCCCGCGCAGGTGTGGGGGCCGGTTCCGATTGCCCCCCGACAGGTCCGGGGCGGGCAGGGGCGCAAGCGCCGGGTCGAGCAGCCGCTGTACATCGACGGCTCCCTCGTCGTGAGGGAGGGATGCGAACTCCACGTCCTCGGAGCCCGGGACGGTGGCCACCGGCGACACGTCGCGGCCGGGAACGACGCCCGGCCCTTCGTCGACGCGGGGCAGGTCCACTTCCAGGGCTTGAACGGCAGGGTCAACACGCTTGATCTGCGAGCCGACAGACTGCATCGATGGGACCCGGGATTCCACCTCTACGAGGGCAGGACGAGCCTGTCCCGTGGTTCGGCCTTCACGGTCGACCCCAACGGCGTCGTCACCTCGCTGGACCTTCGCCGGAGGCGCCGACGCTGGACCATGGCGGAGGTCGCCTGTGCCGTCGTCTCCGCACCTCGGGTGTCGGGTCATGACGTCCTCGGCCTCGGGGTGATGTCCGGCGGGGCGGAGCGAGAGCCGGACTGCGTGGCGGCGATCCACGAGGAGGACGGGACGGGGCGGTGGCTCTACCCGGCAACGGCGCCGCTGTTCCCGGTGTGGCGCGTTGCCGACCGCGCCGTCTACGCGATCGAGATGCGTCCGCCGGACGCCCGCCTCATCGCCATCGACACGGCGACCGGCGACACCCGGTGCCGTTCCGGCTGGTTCACCGGCACTCCGGCGGACCTCGTCGTCACGGACGCAGCAGCCTTCCTCCGCACCACCGACCACCACCTGTACGCGGTCGACCCGGGCGACGGTCGGGTCCTTTGGGACAGACCCGGCATCACCCGCTCGCCGACCGTGGCGAACGGGCGGGTCTTCCTGGTCGAGAACGCGCGCCGGCTCGCGGTGGTGGAACCGGCGAGCGGCGAGGACCGGTGGCCGGGCAAGCCGGGCAAGGGAGTCCTGCTCGCCGGGCCGTTCGTGACGGATCGAACGGTCTGCACCGTCGGGCACGACGGGCTGACCGCGCGGAACGCGGAGACGGGGCGGGTGATCGCACGACACGCGATGAGCCTGAACCCGGACTGTCGGGGCGTGCCGGCCCTGGTGGACGGGGTTCTCTACTTCACCAACGGCCGCCGTGAGGTGGAGGCCATCGCCCTGGGGTGAGGGCGGAAAACGGTTTGATCAAGGCCTGGGGCGTGCCTAGCGTGGCGGGTATGAACAAGACCCCGACGCCCGAGGACTGGCTCGCGGCGAACCGTGCCAACTGGGACAGCCGTGTCCCCGTTCACGTGGCCAGCGCCTTCTACGACGTGGACGGCTTCGTCGCGGGGCGGGAGCCCTTGCGGGACTTCGAGCTCGCCGAGGTCGGTGACGTGGACGGGAAGTCCCTGCTGCACCTCCAGTGCCACTTCGGGCAGGACACCCTCTCGTGGGCCCGGCACGGGGCGACCGTCACCGGGCTGGACTTCTCCGCGCCCGCGGTGGAGGCCGCCACCGAGCTGGCCGGGCGGATCGGCGCGGACGGCGCCCGCTTCGTCGTCTCCGACGTGTACGACGCCGTGACCGCGCTCGACGGGCAGCGCTTCGACGTCGTCTACACCGGCCTGGGCGCGCTGTGCTGGCTCCCGGACGTCACCCGCTGGGCGCGGACGGTGGCGGCCCTGCTCGCCCCGGGCGGCTTCCTCTACCTCGCGGAGTTCCACCCCTTCGCCGACACCCTGGCGGAGGACGGCCGCACGGTCGAGTACGACTACTTCCACAACGAGGCGACGGTCTGGGACGAGGCCAGCACCTACACCGACGGCGAGCTGTCGCCCACGGCCGCCACCGTGACCGTCGAGTGGCAGCACGGGGTCGGTGAGGTCGTGAGCGCCCTGGCGGCCGAGGGGCTGCGGATCGAGTTCCTCCACGAGCACGACTTCACCGTGTTCGCCCGCTTCCCGGTGCTGGAGCACGACCGGGTGTTCCGCTTCCCCGAGGGCCAGCCGGGCGTCCCGCTGATGTACTCCCTCCGCGCGAGCAAGCCGGCGTAGCCCCGACCGCACCGGCGCCCCGCCCTTAGCGCCCGCCCCGGCTCCCGCCGTTAGCGCCCGCCCCGCCCGTAGCGTCCGCCCCGCCCATTGCGTCCGCCCCGCCCATTGCGTCCGCCCCGCCCATTGCGTCCGCCCCGCCCATTGCGTCCGCCCCGCCCCGCCGGGTCAGGGCTTGCGGGCCACCGCTCCGTACATGCTGACGCGGTCGGCGCCCGCGGGCAGGGCGCCGTCGGGGCGCCAGAGGGGGACGGTGACGACCCCGGGGTCGAGCACCTCCAGGCCGTCGAGGAAGGCCCGCACCTGCTCCCGGGTGCGGCCGACCAGGGGAGCGGTGGCCTTGCTGTAGACGCCCGTCACCCGGTCGCGGACCTCGGAGGGGAGGAAGTCCGCGGTGCCGTGCGACAGGATCAGGTGGCTGCCGGGGGCGAGGGCGTCCAGCAGCGTGCGCACCACCTCGTAGGGGCCCTCGTCGTCCCGCACGAAGTGCAGGACGGCGGCGAGGACGAGGGCCGTCGGGCGGTCGAGGTCGAGCAGCTTCTCGGCCGCGGCGTCGGCGAGGAGCTCGGCGGGCCGGCGCAGGTCGGCCTGGATGACGGTGGTCCGGCCGACGGCGGTGCCGCCCATCAGGGCGCGGGCATGGGCGAGCACGATCGGGTCGTTGTCGACGTAGAGGACCCGGGCGCCGGGATCGACCGCCTGGGCGATCTCATGGGTATTGCCGGCCGTGGGGATGCCGGTTCCGATGTCAAGGAACTGGGTGATGCCGAGGTCGGCCACACACCGCACCGCCCGGGTGAGGAAGGCCCGGTTGGCGCGCGCGGTGGAACGGAATTCGGGGTTGGCCGCCAGGGCGCGCTCGGCGGCCTCGCGGTCGGAGGGAAAGTTGTCCTTGCCTCCCAGGTAGTAGTCGTACATCCGGGCGGGGTGCGGGACGTCCGGACGGAGGTCGGCGGGGATGCCCGGCTCGCCCTGCTCCCACATGCTCTCGTAACTCTCCACCACTGCCGCGCCTCCGCCCTGGGGACCTGATGCTCCGTCGGCGGACAGCGTAGGTGTTCGAGTGGACTCCTGTGCGTGGTTGGTCGGTTCACCCCCGGTTGTGCGAAATGGGCCCCTTGCCACCCCTTACGACGGAGCCGCACCCCACCCGGGAGGGCCGCACCCCCTCACGTTCACCCGATCGGGGGAGAACCGGCCCGGCGGGCGCTCCCCGCCCGATCGGCGCAGGATGGGAGGGTCCGGGGCACTGCCCAACCGAGGTGCCGCCGAGGGGCGGCTAGCGGGAGGTCGCCATGGCCGTCGCGGAGATCGTTCCGGCCGACATCAGGGAGTGGCGGGGTCAGGCCGTCGTGGACGAGAAGGGGCACAAGATCGGCAAGCTGGAGTCCGTCTACGTGGAGACCGCCAGCGACGAGCCGTACTTCGTGACCGTCACGGTCGGCCCGGCCGTCTCGGTCGGGCTGAACGTCAACACCCGGCTGGTCTTCGTCCCGCTGGACGGAGCCGTGCTGGGCCCGGGCTACCTCAAGGTGGCGTTCCCGAGGGCGCTGGTCAAGCAGGCGCCGTCGATCGGCGTCGACGACGTCCTGCCCGCCGAGAGCGAGCCCGAGGTGTTCGCGCACTACGGCCTCGCGTACGCCACCGGCGCGGGCGGCGAGCGCAGGCTCGCCCGGCGCTGAGCGGGGCACCCGGCCGACCGCCGGACCGGGCCGCCCCCGCCGCCGGCCACCGATCACGGGCCCTTCCGCCGCCGACCACCGGGGCTCCGATACCCCACGGGGTACACTGGAGAGCCGGTAGTCGACAGTGGAAGGCGGTCCTGAGATGCAGGTGGACGAGGAGGCCGTCGGCGCGGTCCTGAACCGGCTCCGGCGCGCCCAGGGGCAGCTGGCCGGCGTGATCGCCATGATCGAGGCCGGCCGGGACTGCAAGGACGTGGTGACTCAGCTGGCCGCCGTCTCCCGCGCCCTCGACCGGGCCGGCTTCAAGATCGTGGCGAGCGGCATGCGCCAGTGCATGGCGGGCGCCGACGCCGACACCCCGCCGATGAGCGAGGCCGAGCTGGAGAAGCTCTTCCTGGCCCTGGCCTGAGCACCCGGCCCGGAGGGCCGTTGTTGTCGCGGACCCCGTTGTCGCGGACCCCGGTGTCCCGGGAAGCTTGTCCCGGAAGCCTCCCGGACCCGTCGGCCCCGCGCCGGCACCGTCGAACGGCCAAGGAATGCTCATGCCCCTCGACCCCGACGCGACGCGCGAAGCCGTCGCGTCGAGCCTGCGCGACCTGCGGTTCCCGTGGAGCGGGGATCCGGTCGAGACCGTAGGCTGGGGCTTTTCGAACGTCGTGCTCTGGGCCGGCGCGGACGTCCTCGTCAGGGTGCCGCGCACGCCCGAGGCCAGGGACGGCAGCGAGCGCACCGCCGAGGTGCTGCGGCGGCTGCCGCCCCTGCCGCTGGCCGTCCCTGAGGTGCTCGGAACGCTCCCGGCCGGGCCGCGGCTGCCGTTCGGCGCCGTGCTGCTCAGGAGGCTGCCGGGCGCGGTCGTGGACGACGACGTCGCCCGCGCGGACCGTGCGGCGTTCACCGGCGACCTGGCCGCTTTCGTCTCGGCGCTGCACGCCCGCGGCGACGGACCGCTGCTGGGCGCCCTCGGGGCGCACGGGGCCGGAGGGGCGGTCCACCCCGACGACGCCCTCGACGCCGGGACGGCCGCGGCCACCGCGGGGCGGCTGGCCGGTCGCGAGCGGCGGGTGTTCGAACGCTGGGCCACGGCCTATCGGCGGTGGCTCGCGGGCGCCGAGACCGTGCCGGTCCACGGCGACCTCTGGCCCGGCAACCTCCTGCACGCCGGCGGGAGGCTGTCCGGCGTCCTGGACTGGGACGAGGCGAGAATCGGCCCGCGGGCGGTCGACCTGTGCGGTGTCCGGTACCTGGGCCGCGACGTCGCCGAGGAGCTGATGCGCGCCTACGCGGCCCGGAACTCCCGCGACTACGAAGTCCTGCGCGAGGAGACCGGGCTCGCCGCAGTCCGGCGTGAACTGCGGGGCGTCACCTGGTCCCTGCGCCACGACGACCCCGGGGAACTCCAGGAGTCCCTGGACAAGGTGCGGCGGTCCCTGCACGAGTTCCTGCGCCCGCCCGCCTGACCCGGCCGTCGCCCGCCCGCCTGACCCGGCCGTCGCCCGCGCGGCCACGGCGGCACCGGGCTCGCGGACCCCCGGCGGGGGCGTGCGCCACCACGGCGCGCGCCCTCGCCGCTCGCGTGGCGCACCCCGCGCCACCCCCGGCCGTGCGAGGCTCGTCCCCCCATGAGCCTCGCCATCGCCCTGCTCACCCAGGACCTCCGCCTGCACGACAACCCCGTGCTGCACGCCGCCCGCGCCGCCGCCGACGAGGTCGTCCCGCTGTTCGTCCTGGACCCCGACATCGCCGCCGCCGGCTTCGCCGCGCCCAACCGCGCCGCCTTCCTCGCCGACTGCCTCGCCGACCTGGACGCCTCGCTGCGCCCGCTCGGCGGCCGCCTCGTGCTGCGCCGCGGCCCCGCCGCCCCCGCCACCGCCCGGCTGGCCGCCGAGCTGGACGCCGCCTCGGTGCACGTCGCCGCCGGTGTGAGCGCCTTCGCCCACCGCCGTGAGCAGGCGCTGCGCGCCGCGCTCGGCGACCGCCTGCACGTCCACGACGGCTCGCTCACCGCCGTCGTCCCCGGATCGGTGACGCCCGCGGGCAAGGACCACTACGCCGTCTTCACCCCGTACTTCCGCGCCTGGTCGCAGGCGCCCCGCCGGACGATCCACCGCCCGCCGAAGACCCTGCGCACACCGGAGGGCATCGCGAGCGAGCCCCTGCCCACCGCGGAGCCGGAGTCGCCCGCGCTCCCGCCGGGCGGCGAGCGGGCGGCCCGGCGGCTCTGGCGCCGCCACGACCTGGACCGCTACGCCGAGCTGCACGACGACCTGGCCGCCGACGGCACCTCGCGCCTGTCGCCGTACCTGCACTTCGGCTGCCTCTCCGCCGCCGAGCTGACGGCCGGGGCGCTGCGGCACGGCGGCGACGGCGCCGAGGCGTTCGTCCGGCAGCTGGCCTGGCGCGACTTCCACCACCAGGTGCTCGCCGCCCGCCCGCAGGCCGCCCGGCAGGCCTACCGCGACCGGGGCGACCACTGGCTGCCCGAGGACGACGAGGAGTGCGCGGCCTGGCGCGCCGGGCGCACCGGCTTCCCGCTGGTCGACGCGGGCATGCGCCAGCTCGCCCACGAGGGCTGGATGCACAACCGGGCCCGGCTGGTCACCGCCTCCTTCCTCGCCAAGACCCTCTACCGGGACTGGCGGATCGGCGCGCGCCACTTCCTGCGGCTGCTGGTGGACGGGGACCTCGCGAACAACCAGCTCAACTGGCAGTGGGTGGCCGGCACCGGGACGGACACCCGGCCGAACCGGGTGCTCAACCCGCTGGCGCAGGCCGACCGGCTCGACCCGGACGGCGCCTACGTCCGGCGCTGGGTCCCGGAGCTGGCGCACGTTCCCGGGCGGGCGGTGCACCGCCCGTGGCTGCTGGCCGAGCGCCCGGCGGGCTACCCGGACCCGCTGGTCGACCCGGCCGCGCTCTCCGAGCGCCTGCGCGGCGCCCGCGGCCTGGACTGATCCACCGCCACACCCCACACCCCCACACCCCCCGTTCCACAGTTCCCGAACCGCCCGACATTGCGTCACGTTTCGTTCACGTCCCGGTCGCTGACCTTCGGATGAATGGGCCCGGCCCCACAGTTGTACAGCCAACTGGCAACGGGGCCGCTCCCCCCAGCTTCCGTCAGCAGCCGCGGACGGCCCCGGTCCGGCATCCCTGCGGCGGCCCGGCGCCCGAGCGGCGGACAGGACCTCCGTGGCCACCGGCAGCACCCTGACTCCCACCGCCTCGACCAGCCCCCTGGAGGGCGACCGCCTCACCTTCCACTGGACCACCGACGCCCCCGACCCGAAGAACTGGGTCGGCGTCTACGACGGCGACCGCCTGCCGGGCAACGGCAGCTCGCTGCTCTGGAAGTACACGCCGGGCACCGCGGGCGACGTCCAGCTCGACACCTCCGCGCTCACCGGCGGCCCGTACACCGCCTACCTGCTGGCCAAGGACGGCTACGGCATCCTCGCCAGGACCGAGCCCTTCACCTTCCGCCCCAAGCCCGCCGTGGTCCGCCCGCACGCCGTCGTGGACGCCCTCACCGCCACCCCGGTGGCCCCCGGCGCGGCCGTCACCGTCGAGCTCGGCGGCCTCTGGGCCCGCCCCGAGGGGAACCCGGCCGGCAGCGCCGCCTTCCGGAAGGTCTCCGGCCCGGCGTGGCTGGCGGTCGCCGCCGACGGCACCGTCACCGGCACCGCGCCGACCGGCAGGCCGCCGCGCAGCCCGGAGGTGCTGGTCGTCGGGGTCAAGGACAGCGCCGGCGCCGCCGACACCGTCACCGTGCTGCTCCCGGTCGCCGACCCGGCCGCCGCGCCGCGTCTCAAGGTGGCGAGCTGGAACCTCGCCGACGCCGGCGCCGCGTTCACCGACGCGGTCGAGAAGCAGCTGCGCGTGGTGCTCGCCCAGGGTCTGGACGTGCTGGCGCTCCAGGAGACGGCCGGCACGGCCGCCCGGACGCTGGCCGACGCGCTCGGCTGGTACGCCTACCAGAGCGAGGGCAGCGTCGGCATCCTCAGCCGCTACCCGCTGAGCGCCGTCACCGCGCCGACCACCGCCCTGCCCGCCGCCGGGGCGACCGTCCAGCTGCCCGGGGGCCGCGCCGTCCGCGTCTGGAGCGCGCACCTCGACGAGGCGGACTACGGCCCGTACGCGGCCCAGGACGGGCGGAGCGCCGCGCAGATCGCCGCCGCCGAGACCGCCTCCACCCGCCTCCGGCAGGCCGAGGCGCTGGCCGCCGCCGTCCAGGCCGACGCCGCCGCGGGGGTCCCGGTGGTGCTCGGTGGCGGGCTGTCCTCGCCCTCGCACCTGGACTGGACGCCCGCCACCGCCGCCGCGCACGGCGGCGTCGGCGCGCTCGCCTGGCCCGTCACCACGGTGCTCCAGGCCGCCGGGCTCACCGACGCCTTCCGCGAGGAGAACCGGGACCCGGTCACGGTGCCGGGCATCACCTGGTCGCCGGTGCGCAAGCAGCGCGCCACCGGCAAGGCCGAGCCGCAGGACCGCGTCGACTACGTGCTCTACCGGGGCCGGCTGAAGCTGGTCGAGGCGCACACCCTGGTCGCCGACTGGCCCGCCACCGACGCCGATCCGGCCGCCCTCGCGGCCAACCAGTGGCCGTCCGACACCGCTGCCGCGGTCGCCACCTTCCAGCTCTGAAAGGCCAGTTCGCGATGTCCGACCTTTCCCGCCGCACCTTCGTCGGCGCCACCGCGGCCGCCGGCGCCGCCGCCCTGACCGGCCTGCCGGGCACCCCGGCGCAGGCCGCCCCCGCACCGGGGCGGCTGACCGGCACCATCAAGGACGTCAAGCACGTCGTGGTGCTGATGCAGGAGAACCGCAGCTTCGACCACTATTTCGGCGCCCTCGGCGGCGTGCGCGGCTTCGGCGACAAGCAGGCGCTGCGGTTCCCCGACGGCACCGACGTGTTCCACCAGCCCGACCCGCGCCGCAGCGACGGCAACGTGATGCTGCCGTACCGGATGGACACCTCGAAGTACAACGCGCAGAACGCCGGTGGCCTGCCGCACGACTGGGCGACCGGTCACCAGGCCATCAACAACGGCGCGATGAACAAGTGGATCGCCGCCAAGGGCGAGCGCACCATGGGCTACTTCACCCGCGAGGACATCCCCTACCAGTACGCCCTCGCCGACGCCTTCACCATCTGCGACGCCTACTTCACCTCGCTCGCGGGCCCGACCGACCCCAACCGGCTCTACCTGTGGACCGGCACCGCCGGCCCCGGCCGCGACGGAACCACCGGCCCCTGGATCGACAACACCCCGGTCACCGACAACCCCGTCGCCGACTGGACGACGTACGCCGAGCGCCTCGAACAGGCCGGGGTGAGCTGGCGGGTCTACCACAACCCCAGCAAGGACGACCGCACCGGCGACTACGACGACAACGCCCTCTCGTACTTCAGACAGTTCCACGACTTCCCGAAGGACGACCCGCGTTACGTCAACGCGATGACCAGGTTCGACCCGGCGGCCTTCGACGCGCACTGCAAGGACGGCACCCTGCCGACCGTCTCCTGGCTGGTCGCCCCGTACCTGTTCTCCGAGCACCCGGAGGCCGGCCCGGCGTACGGCGCGCACTGGGTCGACCAGGCCCTGCAGTCGCTGATGTCCAACCCGGACGTGTGGCGGCACACCGTCTTCCTGGTGATGTACGACGAGAACGACGGCTACTTCGACCACGTGGTGCCGCCGACCCCCGAGCCCGGCACCCCCGAGGAGTTCACCCAGGGCCGCGCCATCGGCCTCGGCAACCGGGTGCCGCTGTGGGTCCTCTCGCCCTGGTCGCGCGGCGGCTGGGTCAACTCCCAGGTCTTCGACCACACCTCGGTGCTGCGCTTCATGGAGCGGGTCACCGGAGTCGCCGAGCCCAACATCTCCGCCTGGCGCCGCGCCGTCTGCGGCGACCTCACCAGCTGCTTCGACTTCGCGGCGCCCGACCACTCGATCCCGCGACTGCCCGACACCAACGCCCTGATGGCCATGGCCGACGCCGGGACCAGGCTCCCCGGCGTCCAACTCCCCGCCGCCGGAGCCCAGTCCATGCCCGTCCAGGAGCGCGGCGACCGTCCGCACCGCCATCTGCCCTACCAGCCCTGGGCCGAGGCCGAGGTGGACCGGCGCACCGGCCGGGTCACCTGCACGATGAGCAACGACGGCGGCGTCGCCTTCCCGTACACCGTCTACCCGAACATCGCGCGGCCCTTCGCCGGCACGCCGTTCACGGTGGCGCCGGGCGCCTCGGCGACGTACCTCTGGGAGGCCGCGGCGACCAACGGCCGCTACGACTTCACCGTGCACGGCCCCGACGGCTTCGTCCGGCGCTTCGCCGGCACCGTGATCCGCGACGGCGCCGGGCGCGCGGACGTCCCGGAGGGCCAGAACGACATCGGCATCCCGATCGTCACCGCCGACCTCTCCGGCTCCGGCCGGCTCACCCTCCAGCTCGTCAACGACGGCATGACCGACGTCTGCTTCTCCGTCGCGCCGAACGACTTCGCGGGCACCGCGCAGACCGTCTGGGTGAAGCCCGGCAAGCAGAACAACCTCGCCTGGCCGCTGGACAAGCAGGGCCGCTACGACGTGGTGGTCACCGCCGCCACCGGCCAGCGCTTCACCCGCCGCTACGCGGGCTGGGTGCACTGAGCCGGGCCGCGGCCGGGGGGCGCCGAACCGGTGACCCCCGGCCGTGGCGCCCCCGCCCGGCCCGGACCCGCCGCTACCGTCGGCTCCATGCAGCAGATCACCCCATGCCTCTGGTTCGACGACCAGGCCGAGGAGGCCGTCCGCCACTACACCTCGGTCATCCCGAACTCGCGGATCACCGAGGTCACCCGCTACACCGAGGCGGGCCCCGGCACGCCCGGCACCGTGCTGACCGTCGCCTTCGAACTCGACGGCCGCCCGTTCGTCGCCCTCAACGGCGGCCCGCTCTTCCCGTTCACCGAGGCCGTCTCGCTCCAGGTGCAGTGCGACGACCAGGCGGAGGTGGACCGGCTCTGGGCGGCGCTGCTGGAGGGCGGCGGCCAGGAGAGCCAGTGCGGCTGGCTCAAGGACCGCTGGGGCTTCTCCTGGCAGATCACCCCCCGGGTGCTGATCGACCTGGTCTCCGACCCGGACCGCGCGAAGGCCGCCCGGGTGACTCGGGCGATGCTCACCATGCGCCGGATCGACATCCGGCAGCTGCTCGACGCGGCCGAGGGGTGAGCGCGTGGCCGTCCCCGCCTACCGCCACATCTCCTACCTGCACGCCGCCCCGCAGCGGGTCTGGCACGCGCTGACCAACCCGGACGAGGCCGCTCTCTACTGGGGCCACCGCAACGTCTCCACCTGGCAGGTGGGCGCCCGCTGGGAGCACCAGCGCGCGGACGGCTCCGGCGTCGCCGACGCGTTCGGCACGGTGGAGGCCGCCGACCGGCCGAACCTCCTGGTCACCACCTGGTCCGGCCCCGGGGAGGAACGGCCTGCCGGGCCGTCCCGGGTGACCTTCGAGCTGTACGCCCACCAGGACCTCACCCGGCTGACCGTCACCCACGAGAACCTGGCCGACGAGGCCGAGCGCGCGGACGCCGAGGCGGGCTGGTCGGCCGTGCTGTCCAATCTGAAGACCTACCTGGAGACCGGCCACCCGCTCCCGCAGGACCCCTGGACGGTGCCGTGACCCCGGCGGCCCCCTGAACCGGACGCCGGACGCCGGACGCCGGACGCCGGTCGCCGGTCGCCCGGTCCTCGCTCAGGCCCGGCGGGCGCGCCTGCGCTGCCTGCGCCGCCGGCGCACCCGGCCGAACCCCGGCCGGTCGCCGCGCATCCACCGGCGCAGCCGGCCGAGCCGGGAGAACCGCTCCCGGCTCGCCACCGACGCCCGGTCCAGCTCCTCCATCAGCCGCCGCGAGCGGTGCTCCAGGTCCAGCTCGTCGAGGATCCGGTCGACCTCGGTCAGCAGCGAGCCGAGCAGGTGCCAGGCGTCCGGGTGCGCCCGCACCTGCTCCAGCAGCAGCCGGGCGACGTTCTCCCGGCTCGCCCAGGCGGCGGCCAGCTCGGCGGTGAGCCGCTCCTCGGCCTCCTCGGCGTTCCGGCTGACCTGGGTGGTCACCAGCACGGCGAAGCTCACCAGCGCGCCGCCGACGTGCGCGAGCAGCTCCTCCAGTGCCACCGCCAGCCCCGGCGCGACCAGCGGCTCGCCGGGCGCGCGCCGTTTGGCGAGGTCGGTCAGCGAGCGCGAGATGACCCGGATCACCACCACGCAGATCTCCAGGGTGTCCAGCCCGGTGCGCAGCACCAGCCGGGACAGCAGCCCCTCGCTGATCCGCGGGTTGAACCGCAGGCTGTCCTCGGCCTGCCGCAGCGCCGCGTCGACGTCGGCGATCGCCTGGTCGAGCCGGCGGGCCTCGTGCAGCCGTTCGGCGGCGTCCGCGACCGGGGTCGGCCGGCCCAGCTGGTCGGAGAGGTCGAGCAGCAGGTGCCGGGCCCGGCGGGAGAGGTCCTCGATCGACTCGCCCGCGGTGTCCACCCAGAGCGGCGGGGCGAAGACGAGGTTGAACAGCAGGCCGACGGTCGCGCCGATCAGCGTCTCCAGCACCCGGTCCCAGGCCTGGGAGGTCACCTGCGTGACGCCGAGGATCAGCATCGCGCTGATCGCGACCTCCTGGACGAACTCGTCCACCCGGACGAACCGGCCGATCACCAGCGAGGCCAGGATGATCAGTCCGAGGCTCCACCAGGAGAGCCCGACCACCGAGCTGAAGCCGATCGCGATCAGCACGCCGACCACCACCGAGTTCACCCGGCGGATGCTGGTGGTGAGCGTGGAGTAGACGGTGACCTGGACGACCAGCAGCGCGGTGAGCGGGGCGGTCAGCGGGGCGGGTTCGCTACTGAGCCAGGTCGCCACCACGTAGGAGAGCGTGGCGGCGACGGTCGCCCGGGCGGTCTGCACGGCGAAGGGCTCACGGGCGGCACGCCGCACCAGGGCGACGGCCCGGTCGGGGGCCAGGGCCACGCGGACCTCCTACGCTACGGCTTGCCGCGGCGCCCCTCGCGCAGCAGCTTCCACGGTGCGAGCGCCGACTCCATCTGCACCGCGAGGCTCATCTTCGACGCGCCCTCGACCCGCTCCTCGAAGCGGATCGGGACCTCCTTGATGGTGAGTCCGAGCCGCACCACCCGGTGGTTCAGCTCGACCTGGAAGGAGTACCCGTTGCTCCGGACCGACGGCAGGTCGATCGCCCGCAGGGACTCGGCGCGCCAGGCCTTGAAGCCGGCGGTGGCGTCCCGCACACCCAGGCCGAGGATGGTGTTCACGTAGAGGTTGGCCCAGGCGGAGAGCGCCTTGCGGTGCCACGGCCACTCCGCGGCGGTCGACCCGCCCGGCACGTACCGGGAGCCGAGCACCACCGCCGTGTCGTCGGCCAGCAGGGTCGCCACCATCTGCGGCAGGACGGAGGCGGGGTGGGAGAGGTCGGCGTCCATCTGCACGACCACGTCCGCGCCGTCCTCCAGGGCCCGGGTCATGCCGGCGACGTAGGCCCGGCCGAGGCCGTCCTTCTCGGTGCGGTGCAGCACCCGGACCCGGCCTTCGGACTCGGCGGCCAGCTTGTCGGCGATCTCGCCGGTGCCGTCGGGCGAGTTGTCGTCGACGACCAGCAGATGGAGGTTCGGCAGGTCGAGGCCGGCCAGCATTCCGGCGAGGACCGGAAGGTTCTCCCGCTCGTTGTAGGTGGGCACGACCACAACGACCTTCGGGGAGGCCTCGACCATCTTCTGTTCCCTCGCGATTTCGGCGTCCGCAGGCCGGCGCGGTCATCGGCATCCGCGCCGGGGTCGGACGGTCGTCCAGTGCTCCGGCCGTCGTCGTGGACCACGGCCGGTCCGTAGTACGGCCGTGCGAGTCTAGCCGCGCCGCCGCGGACGCCGTCGCGCCGTACCGTCATCTGGTCCGGCGGGAACTCCAGGCGGGGGCGACCACGGCGATCAGGGCGATGGCGAAGCCGAGCTGGAGCAGATGGCGGATCCAGTCGATCCCGGAGGTGTTCCGGACGCCGATCCAGCCGGAGACCGCGTTGCCGAGCCAGGCCCCGGCCGCGCCGAGCAGCATGGTCAGCCACCACGGGATCGCCTGCGGGCCGCGCAGGATCAGTTTGGCGATCACGCCGAGCACGAAGCCGATGAGCAGAATCCACAGGAGCTGGAACATCGCATTCCACCTTTCGAGGCGCGTTCCCCCATGATCGCCCGAACCGTCCGGTGCGGCACGTCCAGCGGGGGAGCGGGGACGGTCGCGCCCCCGCCTGCCCCGTTCCGGGCGTCCCAACCCCGCGTGATCCGGGAGGGCGGGCCTACCCGTCGGTGACCCGCTCCTCGCCGCTGAGCGCGGCCCCGGTGGCCGGATCGAAGACGTGCAGCCGCTCGGTGTCGATCCACAGCTCCAGCGGGGCGCCCTCGGCCGCCCGGGTGGAGGTGCCGATCCGGGCGACCACCTCGCGGCCGGGCGCCCCGGCGCCCGCCTCCTCCTGGCGCGCGCCGACCTCCTCCAGGCCGCCGCCGGAAACCGCGTCGCCCTCCACGGTGAAGTGCGCGAAGACGTCCGAGCCGACCGACTCCAGCACCTCGATCCCCACGGTGACGGTCGCACCGCCCACCGGGTGCTCCAGCAGCGCGGCGTCCTCGAAGTGCTCGGGGCGGATGCCGACCACCACCTCGCGCGGCGCGTTCGCCGCCGTGAGCCGCCGGCGCAGCCGGTCGCCCAGCGGCAGGTCGCCGAGCGCGGTGCGCAGCGCGCCCTCCTCCAGCCGGCCGTGCAGCAGGTTCATGCCGGGCGAGCCGATGAACCCGGCGACGAACAGGTTGGCCGGCTCGTCGTACAGCCGCTGCGGCGGGCCGACCTGCTGGACCAGGCCCGAGCGGAGCACCACCACCCGGTCGCCCAGCGTCATCGCCTCGACCTGGTCGTGGGTCACGTAGACGGTGGTGGTGCCCAGGCGCCGCTGCAGCCGGGAGATCTGGGTGCGCATCTGCACCCGCAGCTTGGCGTCCAGGTTGGACAGCGGCTCGTCCATCAGGAACGCCTTGGGATCGCGGACGATCGCCCGGCCCATCGCCACGCGCTGGCGCTGCCCGCCGGAGAGGTTGGCGGGCCGGCGGTCCAGGTGCTCGGTGAGGTCGAGGATCCGGGCGGCCTCCTCCACCTTGGCGGCGATCACCGCCTTGTCGGTCCGGGCCAGCCGCAGGGCGAAGCCCATGTTCTGGCGCACCGTCATGTGTGGGTAGAGCGCGTAGCTCTGGAACACCATCGCGATGTCCCGGTCCTTGGGGGCCCGGTCGTTGACCACCTGCCCGCCGATCCGCAGGGTGCCGCCGGTGATGTCCTCCAGGCCCGCGATCATGTTCAGGGTGGTGGACTTCCCGCAGCCCGAGGGGCCGACCAGGATGACGAACTCGCCGTCGGCGACCGTCAGATCGAGGTCGTGGACGGCCACCGAGCCGTCGGGGTAGCGCTTGGTGATGCCCTCCAGGACGATCTCCGCCATCGGTCCGCGTCATCCCTTCACTGCGCCGGCGGTCAGGCCGGCCACGATGCGGCGCTGGAAGAACAGCACGAACAGCACGATCGGCACCGTGATCACCACGGCCGCGGCGGCGATCGAGCCGGTCGGCTGCTGGAACTGGGAACTGCCGGTGAAGAAGGCGATCGCGGCGGGCACGGTGCGCGCGGCGTCCGTGGAGGTGAGCGAGATCGCGAACAGGAAGTCGTTCCAGCAGAAGATGAAGACCAGGATGCCGGTGGTGAACACGCCCGGCGCCGCCAGCGGGGCGATCACCAGCCGGAACGCCTGGGCGGGGGTGGCGCCGTCCACCTTGGCGGCCTTCTCCAGTTCCCAGGGGATCTCCCGGAAGAACGCCGAGAGGGTGTAGATCGCCAGCGGCAGGGAGAAGGTCATGTACGGGATGATCAGGCCCGGCCAGGTGTCGAAGATCCCCAGCGCCCGCTCGATCTCGAAGAGCGGGGAGACCAGCGAGATCGGCGGGAACATCGCGATCAGCAGCGACATCCCGATCAGCAGCCGCTTGCCGGGGAAGCGCAGCCGGGCCACCGCGTAGGCCGCCATGGTGGCGAGCACGACGGCGATCGTGGTGGAGATCACCGCGATGCCGATGGAGTTGACCAGTGCCCGGGTGAACTCGGTCGTGCGGAAGATGCCGCGGTAGTTCTCCAGCGTCCAGCTGCGCGGCACGAAGTTGCCGTCGGTGAGGGTGGCCGGGTCCTTGAAGGAGAGCGCGGCGATCCACCAGACCGGGAACAGCGCGTAGAGCACCACCACCAGGTTGACCACGCCCCAGCCCGTCGCCGAGCGGGCCTGCCGGGCGGTCACCGGTGCTCCGCCGAGCCGCCGGGCGCGGCCGCGCCGAAGACCTTGACGAAGACCAGCGCGATCGCCGCCACGCAGAGGAACACCAGCACCGAGATCGCCGAGCCGATGCCCAGGTTGAGCGCGGTGAAGAGGTTGTCGTAGCCGAGGATCGACACCGAGCCGGTGTCGTTGGCGCCGCCGGTCAGCACGTAGATGTTGTCGAAGATCCGGAACGCGTCCAGGGTCCGGAACAGCAGGGCCACCAGGATGGCCGGTTTCATCAGCGGCAGGACCACCAGCCGCAGCCGCTGCCCGAAACCGGCGCCGTCGACCATCGCGGCCCGCACCGTCTCGGCCGGCACCAGCGCCAGGCCCGCCAGCAGGAGCAGGGCCATGAACGGGGTGGTCTTCCAGACCTCGGCCAGCACGATCAGGCCGATCGCCGGCCAGTGCTCGGTGAGCGGCGCGCTGCCCTCCGGCAGCAGCGCCGCCAGGTACCCGGTGCCGGGCGTCCAGGCGTACTGCCAGGAGTACGCCGCCACCACGGTGACGATGCCGTACGGCACGAGCACCGCCGTGCGGACCAGCCCCCGTCCGACCACCGCCCGGTGCATCACCAGCGCCAGTGCCAGGCCCAGCACCAGCTCGGCCGCCACCGAGACGACGGTGATCAGCGCCGTCACCCACAGCGCCTGCCACCAGTACGGGGAGGACAGCACGGCGCCGTAGTTGGCGAGGCCGACGAACTCGGAGCGGTCCGGGAAGCGCAGGTCGTAGCGCTGGAAGGAGAGGTAGACGGCGTAGCCGACCGGATAGGCCGTCACGAGCAGCATCACCAGCACGGCGGGCGCGCACAGCAGCCAGCCGAGCCGGCGCTCCTGCCGGGATCCCTCCGAGAGCCGGCCGCCGGCCTTCGCGGCGGTCCCGGTTCTGGTCGCGGTCACGGAATCAACCCCTTCGAGCCGAGCGCGTCCCTGATCTGCCCGGCGAGGTCGGCCACGGTGCGCTCCGGGTCCACCTCCGACGGCGGGGAGAGGGCGTGCGCGACGGCGATCGAGACGTTCTGGTACGCGGGCGTCTGCGGCCGCACCGAGGCGGAGTCGAGGGCCCGCAGCACGTCCGCCGCGAACGGGTAGCTCTGCGTGAGCTCGGCGGCGGTGTAGAGGCTGCGCAGCGACGGCGGCAGGCCGCCCTTGAGCGCGTTGGTCAGCTGGTTCTCCCGGTTGCGCAGGCACAGCACGGCCTCCTGGGCCGCGTCCGGGTGCCGCGAGTAGGCGCCGACGGCGAGGTCGATGCCGCCGATGGTCACCGTGGCGGGCCGCCCGGGGACGACCGAGGGGTAGGGCGCCCAGCGGAAGTGCGCGAACAGCTCGGGCTTGTTCTCCTTCATCGACGGATAGACGAAGGGGTAGTTGAGCTCGAAGGCGGCGGTGCCGGACTCCATCGCGAGCCGGTTCTCGTCCTCCATCTGGTTGGAGAGCGAGGGGTCGGCGGCGGGGGAGCGGGCGAGGTCCCGGATCACCCGGGCGGCGGTGACGGCCGGTTCGCCGAGCGAGGGCGCCGTCGCGTCGGGGGTGAGGATCGAGCCGCCGGCGCTGGTGACCAGGGTGTTGAACCAGACCGTCAGGCCCTCGTACTGCGCGCCCTGCACCTCGATGAAGTGCGGCTTGTCCTGCTCCGCCAGGCGTTCCGCCGCCTCCAGCATCTCGTCCCAGGTGGCGGGGGCGGCGGGCACCAGGTCGTCGCGGTACCAGAGCAGTTGGGTGTTGGAGTTGTACGGGACGGCGTACAGCCGGTCCTTCCAGGTGGCGGTCTGCAGCGCGGCGGCCAGGGTGTCCTCGCTCGCCCGTTCGCGCAGCGGGCCGGTCCACTCGCGGACCCAGCCGGCCTCGGCGAACTCGGGCGTCCAGGTGACGTCCAGCCCCATGATGTCCACGCCGGTGTCGTGCGCGGCGAGCCGGCGCACCAGCTGCTGGCGCTGGCCGTCGGCGGTGCGCGGCAGCTTGTTGTAGCGGATGGACCAGCGCCCGCCGGAGTCGCGGCCGCAGTTGTCCGCGGCCTGCTGGAGCGCGCCGGAGTCGTCGGGGAAGTTGTACCAGTCGAGGACGACCGGGCCGCCGCCCCCGGAGCCCCCGCCGCTGCCGCAGGCGGCCAGCGCCCACGCGAGCAGGAGCACCAGGGCGACGGCGGCCGGGTGCTTCTCTCTGGGCATCGCTACTCCCTCCGGTGGACCGGCCCGCGGCTGGCCCACGGTAGGCCGGGAGGCCGCCGGCCGCGCCCGACCGGCCGGTGCGACACCCCTCGGACCGCCCGGGCGGGCTAGCCGCGTTGCGCTCGGCGTGGACCTCGACGGTGCCGAGCGGCCGGGCGGTGGTCGGCGCGAAGCCCGAATCCGGCCCTGACCCCGGCGCCGGCGTGGGACGGCTCTGGCGGGTGACGGCGCCGAACCGCTACGGTCTGGACCAGCCACCCGTCCTGGCCTCTACCGGGAGTCGTCATCAGCACCCGATCCACCGTCAGCGCCGCGCCCGCCACCGCCGTTTCGGCGCTCGACGCGCTCACCCTGCCCGACCTGCTCGACGACCGGGCGCGGCGGCACCCCGACCGGCCCGCGCTGCTCGTCCCCGGCCGCCCGGCGCTCGGCTACCGGGCCTGGCGCGAGCGGGCGGTGCGCGCCGCCCACGGGCTCGCCCGGGCCGGGGTGCGGCCGGGGGAGCGGGTGCTGCTGCTCTTCCCCAACCGGGCCTGGGACGACTACGCGGTGGCCTTCCTGGCCGCGCACTACGCGGGCGCGGCGGGCGTCGTCGTCCGCGAGGACCTGAGCGCCGAGGACACCGCGCGCCTCGCGGGCGACAGCACGGCGGCCCTGGCGCTCGCCCCCGACGCCGACGCCCGGGCGGCCGCGGCCGGCCTGCGCTGCCTGCGGCTCGCCGACCTGGAGGCGGACGGCGCGGGCGAGGACCGGCCGCCGCACCGTCCCGGCCCCGGCGACCTCGCCCAGGTCATCGGCACCTCCGGCACCACCGGCGCGCCCAAGGGCGTGCAGGCCGCCCACGCCAGCCTCACCGCCGGCCAGCGGCTCGATCCGCGCCCGCGCCCCTACGCCCACTCCGCGCACGCGGTGCACGCCTTCCCGATCGGCACCAACGCCGCCCAGGTGGTCCTGGTCAACGCCCTGGTCGCCGCGCCCGCGACGATCTGCCTGCCGCGCTTCGACGCCGAGGAGTTCGGCCGCACCGTCGCCGAACACCGGGTCGGCACCGTCTTCCTGGTGCCGTCGATGGCCGTCGAACTGCTCAACACGGGTGTCGCCGAGCGCCACGACCTCGGCAGCGTCCTGCTGGTGAGCTGCTCCGCCGCCGCGCTGCCCGCTCCCGTGGCCACCGCCCTGCGCGAGGCCCTGCCGACCGCGACCCTCGTCAACACCTACACCTCCGCCGAGGCGTCCCCCGCCCAGATATCCGCCGTCGTCGACGCCCGCCGCCCCGGCTCGGTCGGCCGCCCCGCCAACCCGGCCGACCTGCGGCTGCTGGGCGAGGACGGCGAGCCCGTCGAACCGGGCGAGGTCGGCGAGGTCTGGCTGCGCCAGCCCGGCCCGCCGCGCGGCTACACGGCCGGCGCCGCCGCCTCGGCCGCCGTCTTCCGGGACGGCTGGGTGCGGATGGGCGACCTCGGCCGGCTCGACGCCGACGGTTACCTCCACCTGGTCGACCGGGAGAGCGACGTCATCAAGTCCGGCGCCCTCAAGGTCTCCACGCTGCGCATCGAGGACGTCCTGCACGCCCACCCGAGGGTCGCCGACGCCGCCGCGCTCGGCCTGCCGCACCCCGTCATGGGCGCCGTGCCGGTGGCCGCCGTGGTGCCGGCCGCCGACGGCCTGGACCTCGACGAGCTGCGGCTCTTCCTCGCCGCCCGGCTCGGGCGGGCCGAACTGCCGGTGCGGATCCTGGTCACCGACCGGCTGCCGCGCAACCCCAGCGGCAAGGTCGTCAAGCACGAACTGCGCGCCCGCTTCGAGGCGCCCGCCGAGGAGCCGGCCGGCACCCCGCCCACGACCGAGCACGAACGCGCCCTGGCCGCCGTCTGGCGACGGATCCTCGGCCGGCCCGCCACCGCCGTGGAGGACGAGTTCTTCGCCCTCGGCGGGGACTCCTTCCGCGCCGTCCAGCTCGCCGCCGCCGTCTCCGCCGAGTTCGGCGTCACCGCCGCCACCGCCCTCGTCTTCGAACGCCCCTCGCTGCGCGCCCAGGCCGCCTGGCTCGCCGACGCCCCGCGGAACGCCGGCGGCCTCCTCCCGGTGGACGACGCCGACCTCTCGCCCTTCCTGCGCGAACTGCGCGCCCAGCCGCACGACATCCCGCTCACCTCCCAGCAGGAGAACTTCCTGCGCTGGATGGCCGAGGCCGAGGGGCGCAACGTCGGCTCGGTCGCCGTCATGTTCCGCGTCACCGAGGCGCTCGACCCCCGGCTGCTGACCGAGGCCCTGTACGAGGCGGTCCGCCGCCACCCGGCGCTGCGCACCCGGTTCGTGCCGGTGCCCGGCGCCGCACCGGGGATCCGGCGCGCCGTCGTCGACCCCGAGGCGGAGGTCGAGGCCGTGCTGGTCGACGCCCCGGGCGAGAGCGACGACGAGGTGTCGGCCCGTCTCATCGCCGTCCGGGACCGGCTCACCGACGTCGGCGAGGGACCGATGACGGGCCTGGCGGTGGTCAGCCGCGGACCCGACGACCACGCCGTCCTGCTCGCCGTCCACCACATCGTCGGCGACGGCTGGTCGGTCGGCGTGCTGCTGCGCGACCTCGGCGTGATCTACTCGGCGCTGCGCCGCGGCCGCCCGGCGCCCCCGCCCCGGCCGATGCCGACGCTCGGCGAGCTGGTCACCCGCGCCAACGCCCAGTGGCCGCTCTCCCGCGCCCACTTCGCCCGCACCCTCGCCGGTGCGCCGGAGGCCGTGCACCCGTTCCCCGGGCGCGCCGACACCGAGACGGTGCTCAGCGCCGCCCACCGCCTCACCGTCCCGGCCGCCCGGGCCACCGCGCTGCGGGAACGGGCCGCCGAGGCCGGGGCGACCCCGTTCCAGGCGCTCGCCACCGTCTGGCTCGGCCTGCTGGCGGAGCGCAGCGGGCAGGACGACCTGGTCCTGATGACGCCCGTCCCCGGCCGCACCACCCCCGAGGCCGAACAGGCCGTCGGCTGCTTCGTGCAGTCCCTGCTGCTGCGGGTGGACGCCTCCGGCGCCCCCGGATTCGCCGAACTCCTCGCCCGGGTCCGGGACACCGCCACCGCGGCGCTGGACCGGCAGCTGTACCCGTTCGCGGAGTTCAGCCCGCTGGTGCCGTTCGCCGCCTGGATCCGTTACGAGAGCTGGAACGCGCCCGCCCAGCTCCCGGGCCTGGCCTGCACGGCGTGGGAGGTCCCGCGCAGCGCCACCGTGCCCTACCCGCTGCCCGGCGGCGACCGTCACGTCCCCGAACTCGCCGCCACCGAACAGCCGGACGGCTCCCTGGTCTGCTGGCTGCGCTACAACGAGCACGCCTTCACCACGGCGGCCGTCGAGTCGCTGGCCGCCGCCCTTCAGGCGCGCATCGCGGACGCCGCCGGCGGCTGACGCCGCGGGGTCCCGGTGCGGGGCGATGGGTCGTCAGGAGAGCACGGCGGGCCCGAGGACCCGGGCGCACCACTGCTCGAAGCTGGTTGCCGACGTCGCAGCAGGCCGGCGGCCGCGGCGGCGATGTCGGCGACGGCCACCATCGGCGCCCCTGCGGCCGGCCTCCAGGACGTCGGTGAAGACCCCGCGCTCGCGGATCGAGTCCACCTCCTCCAGGAGGTTCTCGAAGAAGGACGGATTGGCCAGGGCGCGGTAGGCGACCCCGCCGCGCTGCGCACCACCTTCACCCTCCAGGCCGCCGACCTGGTCGGGGCCGCGCTGGCCCCCGGCCTGCTGCGGCTGGTGCGGCGCGAGGCGCCCGGGATCGCGCTGCGCTTCCGCACGGAGGAGGGCGAGGGCGGACCGGCGCTGCGGGACGGCCGCGTCGACCTGGAGATCGGCTCCATCGACCACCCCGACCCGGAGACCCGGGTCGAGGACCTGGTCACCCTGCGGATGACGGCGGCCGTGCGCCGCGGCCACCCGCTCACCGAGGGCCCGCTGACCCCCGCCCGGTTCGCGGCGGCCGAGCACGTCTCGGTCAGCCGGCGGGGCGTCTTCACCGGCCCCGTCGACACCGCCCTCGCCGCACTCGGCCTCAGCCGTCGTGTGTCCGTCGCCCTGCCCGACCACCTCGCGGCCATGACCCTCGCCGCGCTCGGCGACGTCGTCTGCCTCGTCCCGGCCGCCCTGCCCGGTGCCGCTCCCTCCCCCTTCACGGACGCCGCCACCGCCCCCGGCCTGCAGCTGCTCGACATCCCGCTGCCCCTGCCGCCGGTCACCGTCGGGATGGCCTGGCACCCGCGCCACGCCGCCGACGGCGCCCACCACTGGTTGCGCGACGCCGTCCGCCGGACGGCCGGCGGGCTCTGACGGACGGGTCGGGCATGACGCCGGCTCAGGGCGGGGCGGGGGCAGCGGCTCGATTGTCGGAGGGCGGTGCGAGGATGCGGGCACAGCAACCGAGGAGAGCACCATGGGTACCTGGGACACCGGCCACTTCGACAACGACACCGCCGCGGACTTCGCGGGCGCCCTGGACGAGGCGGCCCCGGAGGAGCGGGAGGCCCTGATCCGCCGCGTCCTGACGGTCGCCGCCGACACCGGGGCCGAGGACTACCAGGACGCCTGGGACGGGGAGAAGGCGGTGGCCGCCGCGGCCCTCGTCGCCGCGCAGTGCCCGAACGGCGAGCCGGTCACCACCGCCTACGGCCCGGACGAACCCCTCCCGGTCCTCTCCGCCGACCTGCGCCAGCTGGCCGTGCAAGCCCTCGACCGGGTGGTCGCGGAGGAGTCCGAGCTCGCCGAGCTCTGGGACGAGACCGAGGAGGGGCCGGCGTGGCGCCGGTCCGTCAAGGACCTCCGGGCCGTGCTCGCCCCCGAGCCGGAGCCCGCCCCGGAGGCGCTGTCCGAGCTCGGGTGAGCACGGCCGGCCGTGCGCCGTCAGACCGTCCGCGGCGCGGGCTGCTCGCCGAGGAGCCGGGCCCGCAGCGCGGCGGCGCCGGACTCGGCGAGCCAGTCGGCGAAGGTGCGCAGGCCGGGGTGGATGACCCGCAGCGCCTCGATGTCCGCGTGCCAGCGGTGGCCGGCGTCCCACTGCTGCCGGACTTCGGCGAACTCCGGGTTCAAGGCGGCCGCCTCGTCGTGGGTGACCTGCTCGTAGCGCACCGCGATTCCGGTCGCGGCGCTGATCGCGGCGGCGGCCTCGACCGGGGTCGGGGCGTCACCGGCCAGCTCCAGCGTGCGTCCGGCGAACCGGTCGGGCTGCTCGAAGGCGAGGGCCGCGAACTCGGCGATGTCCTCCAGCGCGATGATCTGGAGCGGCGCGTCCGGCGTGAACAGGTGCCGGTGGACCCCGTCGACGAGTCCGTCGAGGCCCACGCCGGTCACCCCGAGGTAGTTCGTCATGAACCGCACCGGGCGCAGCACGGTCACGAGCGGGATGCGCTCGTGCAGGTACTGCTCGATGCGCCGCTTACCCGGCGCCGCGAACGCCGCGCCCGAGGTCGAGGCGACGCCGGTGAACACCACCTGGCGGACCTCCGCGAAGGTCGCCGCGTCGACCAGGGCCCGGCCCCGGGCGAACTCCGACTCCGGGTCGCTGCCCGCCGGTCCGTAGGCGACCGGCGGTACGGCGAAGAGCGCGGTGACGCCGGCCAGCGCCGGTCCCAGGCTCGACGGTTCGTCGAAGTCCGCGACGGCCAGCTCCGCTCCCGCGGCCCGCAGCGCCGAGGCGGCGGGGGTGGACTCGTCCCGGACCAGCGCGCGGACCCGCCGGCCCCCGGCCAGCAGGCGGCGTGCCGTCGCGCCGCCCTGCTTGCCGGTGGCGCCGGTCACGGCGATGGTGGCCCAGGCGGAGTCGTGGTCGGTGGTCATGTCGTTCCTCCTCCGTCTCCCGGGACCGATGGCTCCGCACTGATGCGGTCGGCCCGGGGTATCTGGAACACTGCAACCCGTTTGGTCCGGTGGACAAGGGGTTTCGTGACATGACGACAGTGATCGGCGGGGACCGCGCGGACGCCCGCCGCAACCGGGCCAGGGTGCTGGCCGCCGCCGTCGAGGCGATGGCGGAGCTGGGGCTCGACGTCCCGCTCGGCGAGATCGCCCGACGGGCGGGTGTCGGCGCCGGCACCGTCTACCGGCACTTCCCGAGCAAACAGGCCCTCCTGGAGGCGGTGTTCACCCAGCACCTGGACGACCTGGTCGCCTCCGGCGAACGCCAGGCCGCCCGCTGCGCGCCCACCGAGGCGTTCTTCGGATTCCTGCTGGACGTCGTCGAACTGTCCAGCAGACGCGGGCACATCTGCGATGTGGTGACCGGTGACCGGACCTGGCCGCGCCCGCTGCTCACGGCCGCCCTGCTGCGCTTCCGCCAGGTCCTGGCCGCGCTGCTGCACGCGGCCCAGCGGGCCGGCGGCGTCCGCGCCGACCTCACCCCCGGGGACGTCGTGGCGCTCACCGTCGGATGCGTCTCGACGCTCACCGCCCGCCGCGACCGCTCGGCCGGGCTCAAGCTCGTCCGGCTGACCCTGGACGGGCTGCGGTCCACCACTTCCGTCACGAAACATCCGCCCTTCCGTGACGGGTGCGGCGAGACCGTGACGACCTGCGGCGAGTCCGTGACGACCTGCGAGGAGTGCGGGGCCGCCCTCACCGCCCGCACCACCGGCCGCCCGGGCCGCTACTGCGGTGCCACCTGCCGCCAGCGGGCCCGCCGCAGACGCCTCGCCGGCTGACGGACGTGGCGAGCGGGATTGACCTCCTGCTCCGTACCCGTGAAGTTCTCCTGGTGTTCAGCCGGGTGCGACCCGTTGGCGGATAGCATCCGCGGCAGTCAGGCATCTAGACGTCTAGATGCCTGGCCGGAGCGGCAGGGGAGCTGCACCGCCACCACCCGACCCCGACGGGCAGGACGAGACCATGGACCACCAGGACGATCCGCGCGGCTGGATCACCGCACCCGTCACCGCGGACCTGCTGCGCGGGGCCCTCGACGTGGAGCGGACCGAGCGCGGCCTGCTGCCGCACCGGCTGCCCGCCTGGGCCCGCGCCCAGTGCGCGGACCCCCAGTTGGCCAGGGCGCAGTCCCAGCCGTCCGGTGTACGGCTGGTCTTCCGCACCCGGGCGACCGCTCTCGAACTGGACACCGTCCCCACCAAGACCGTCTACGCGGGCGCCCCGGCACGCCCCGACGGCGTCTACGACCTGCTCGTCGACGGCCGCCTCGCCGGCCGGGCGAGCGTGGCCGGCGGCGACACGCTGACCGTCGACATCGCCACCAGGACCGCCGAGCGCCGCCCCGGCCCCGTCGGCACCCTCCGCTTCGCCGGCCTGCCCGACCGGCTCAAGGACGTCGAGATCTGGCTGCCGTACAACGAGACCACCGAACTGGTCGCGCTGCGGACCGACGCCCCCGTCGAGCCCGTGCCGGACCGGGGCCGCACGGTCTGGCTGCACCACGGGAGTTCCATCAGCCACGGCTCCGACGCCGCGAGCCCCACCACCACCTGGCCCGCCCTGGCCGCCGCCGCCGGCGGCGTGGAACTGATCAACCTGGGCCTGGGCGGCAGCGCCCTGCTCGACCCCTTCACCGCCCGCACCCTGCGGGACACCCCCGCCGACCTGATCAGCATCAAGATCGGCATCAATCTGGTCAACCACGACCTGATGCGCCTGCGCGCCTTCGTCCCCGCCGTCCACGGCTTCCTCGACACCATCCGCGACGGTCACCCCGGCACCCCGCTGCTGGTCGTCTCGCCCATCCTGTGCCCCATCGTCGAGGACACCCCCGGCCCCAGCACCCTCGACCTGGCCGCCCTGCGTGCCGGACGCGTCCTGGTCCGCGCGACGGGCGACCCCGCCGAGCGCGCGAGCGGAAAGCTGACACTCGGCGTCATCCGCGAGGAGCTGGCCCGCATCGTCGGACAGCGGGCCGCCGCCGACCCGAACCTCCACTACCTCGACGGTCGCGAGCTCTACGGCGAGGCCGACGCCACCGCCCTCCCGCTGCCCGACCGGCTCCACCCGGACGCCGCCACCCACCACCACATCGCCCGGCGCTTCGCGACCCTGGCGTTCACCGCCCCGGGCCCCTTCGCCCCTCCCGTTGCCGAGGGTCATCCGGCGGCGGGGGAGGCGAGCCACAGCCTGGAGCCGACCGCATCTCCCGAATCGCCGTCCTGAACGGTCCGGATGAACAGCGCCGTGCTGTGGGGGACGGCGCCGACCTGCTCCACGTGGTGGCCGGGGAAGGCGTGCTCCCAGACGACGCGCCGGCCCTCGACGTCCCAGACCACCACACCGGAGGGCGTTCCGGCCGCCGCGCGACGGCCGTCGCCGAGGACCGCGGCGGTCCAGATGATGGTGAAGTCGCCGACGGCGACGGTCTTGTCGGAGCGCACCCGGCCCGTCGTGAGGTCGACGACGACGGTGTGGCCGTCGGCGGTGCCGAAGGTCGCGAGGCTGCCGTCGCCGTTGAACCGCACGCTCCGGGAGGCGCACCCGCACCCGATCGTCTCGCCGACGCGGTCCGGATCGGCGGGGTCCCAGGTCTCCACGCCCTCCAGGCCGGCCGCGCGGACCAGCCCGTCGCCGGTGACCGCCCAGTCCTCGTAGGCCGTGCGGCCCCCGTCCGGGACCGGCTTCTCCGGCAGGGTGCTCGTCCTCCCGGTGGTCACGTCCACCACGGTGGGCTCGAAGCTGCCGTAGACGAAGAGCCCGCCGTCCGGGGACAGGCCGCCCGGTCCCTCGAGCGGGTCGATGGTGAAGTCGGTCGGGGTGGTGCGGGAGAGGTTCATCACCCGCACCGCGCCGTCCTCGCTCAGCACGGCGGCCGTCCCGCCGTCCGCCGAGACCCGGATGCTCCGTACGGGGGCGGGTGTGGGGGTCATCAGCCTGGTCGCGCCGTTGGCGGGATCGACGTAGTAGACGCGCCCGTTCGACGTGCCCACGAGCAGGAGGCCGTTGCCGAGCGCGGCGCTCGCGGTCGCCCGCCCCGCGTCGCCGCCGGGGAGCGGTACCTCCGTGAGCGTGTACGGGGCACGTGCCGGCGTCTGGTCGTCGGCGCCGTCGGCGGCCGGGGCGTCCGACTGCCACCGGCCCACCCCGATCCCGGCGCCGACCGCCGCGAGGCAGACGAGGACCAGCGCGAGCACCCGCGCCCGGACGCCGCTCATGGCGCGTCCTTCGCACCGGGCGACGGCGGGACGAGGGGCTCACCGACGGCAATGGTCCGGCCGGAGGTGGTGGACGTCCAGGTGCTCTTGTAGTCCCACGCCCAGCCGGGCGCGGCCGGCAGGGGCGCCGTGCGGAAGCTCTTCCCGCCGTCGTCGACCCGCACCGTCGTGCGCTTGGTCCCCGAGACCAGGTCGAATTCCAGGTACCAGTGGTAGAGCGCCTGTTGGGCCGTCGCGGAGATCAGGAACGTCTCGATCTCGCCGGACTCGACCGTGAAGCCGAACGGCGCGCCGTCCTCGGACGTGTACGTGGCGCGGGGCTGCGGGCTGTCCAGGTCGATGGTGAGGAACCGGAGGTTGGCCTGGCCGGCGGTGGGGCAGCTGACACCCACCGAGGCCGGCGGCTCCTCCCGGGAGGCGACCACCACGCGGACGTTGGAGATCTGCACCTGCCGTTCGGCGTTGCCCTGGACCGTTACCTGGAGCCTGCTCGCGCCGGCGTCCGTCCCGGCGTTCTTGATCAGCCAGTCGTGGAACCCGGTGCACCCGGTCCCCGGTCCCGTGGTGGGCGCGGCGCCCGCGGGCAGCACGCCCTGAATGCCCGTGTCCTCGAACGCGCCGACCTTCTTCGGGTTGGTCTCGACGGAGACCGTGGCGAGCGGGCCCGTGGTCCGGGCGAGCGAATTCGCCCCGTCCGTGAGCCGTGTGACGCCCCACGAGACGACCCCCACCACCGCCGTCGTGACGATCAGAGCGGGCAGCGACAGGAACAGCTCCCGCCGCCTGCGCCTGCCGTCCTGTCGTCCGGTCTCGCCGGGCTCCGGTCCCCGCCCGTCCCCTGATGTCTCCGCCGGGCCGCCCTCCGCCATGCCCGCCCCCTTCCCGCCCAGTCCTGATGCCCGGAAAACGGAAAGATCACCCGAGTTGTCCCCCGGCAGTCCACTCGGCGACCTGTCGCCCGTGCTGTGCCGGCGTCCGTGGGACGTCAGCGGGACGTCAGCGGGACGTCAGCGGGACGTCAGGGCGCAGGGGTGGACCAGGTAGGGGCCGAGCCAGCCGCTGTGGTCGCCGTCCTTGAAGGCGGTGGCCCGGCCGGCCAGGCGGCACGGTTCGATGCGGAGGTCGAGGGCGAGGCTGGGGCTGTTCAGGAGGGCGTCGGGGGTGGGGAGTTGTAGTGGGGCGATCGTGCGCAGGTCCCAGCGCTGGGAGGCGGTGGCCGGGGTGGTGAGCGGTGGGTGGTCGGCCAGGCGGATTTCGACCTGATCGCCGGTCAGGATCGTGAGCCGCAGGGGGATGTCCGCTCCCGCCGCGCGGATCTCTCCGGTCCACTCGCCCTGCGGCAGTTTCACCGGGCGGGGCTGCTCGGTGGTCGGGTTGAGGTGGTCGGCCGAGAAGCCGGGGGCCAGGGCGGCCATGAGGTGGGCGACGATCGCGTCGCGGGCCGCCTTGTCGGTGGAGTTGGTGAGGACGGCGACCGAGAGCTCGCGCTCGGGGACGTCGATCATCATCGTGGCGATGCCGCCCATGCCGCCGCCGTGGCTGTGGACCACCGGTCCGGCGCCGCGCGAGACGACCCGGCCGAACCCGTAGCCGAGGTGCTCGTTGAACGGCACGGCCTCGTGCATGGCGGCGACCGTGGCGGGTTCGAGCAGGCGGGAGGCGGTCCGGGCGAAGAGCGCGACGTCGCCGGCGGTGGCCCAGCCGGCGCCCGCGGCGGGGTGACCGGTGAAGCAGGTGGGGTACGCGCGGCCGTCGGCGGAGTAGCGCCGGGCGACGGGCGCCGGCCCGGGGTAGGCCGCGCCGAACCCGAAGCCGCTCAGGCCGAGCGGGTCGGCGATCCGCTCGCGCAGGTAGTCGCCCAGGTCCTGGCCGGTCACGGCCTCCAGCAGGCTGCCCAGCTCGTGGTAGCCGATGTTGGAGTACTCGAAGTCGGTCCCCGGTTCGCGGACGAGCGTGCGGTAGCGGTCGATGTCGACGGGCAGCGGGCCGGGGCCGTAGTGGAAGTTGTAGAACGCCGGGAACCCGCCGCGGTGCCGGAGCAGTTGGCGCGGTGTCGGCGCGGTCCACGGGAAGCTGCCGGGGACCGGGGTGTCGAGGTCCAGCAGGCCCTCGTCGGCGGCCAGGCAGACGGCCGTGGCGGTGAAGGCCTTGGTGATGGAGGCCAGCCCGTAGACCGTCTCCGGAGTGGCCGGCCGCCGGTCGGCGACGCTCGCCCGGCCGTAGGCCCGGGTGAGCACGAGTTCGTCGCCCGAGGCCACGGCGACGGAGGTGGACGCGCAGCCGTGTTCCGCCAGGGCCCGGGCGCAGAACTCGTCCAACTCGTCCAGCATGCGGTCGACCTCCCGATCGGGTGCTCCGTCGGTCGAACGATACTGGTGCGCCGTCGAACGGTCCTCGCCGGGCCGGACCCGAGCCGACGCCGCGTCAGGCGAGCAGGGCGGCGAGTTCGGACTCGAAGAGGACCTCGGGGTCGAACCGCATGCCGGTGAAGTGGCCGGCGAGTTCGAGGGACAGGACGCCGTGGAGGCGGGTCCAGAGGGTGAGGAAGAGGGCGAGGGCCTCGGGTGGGGCGGGGTGGTCGGTGGCCCAGGCGCGGTGGTCGGCGAGGTGGGTGCCGAGAGGGGACGCGGGGGAGGCCGGGGGGAGGGCGGCGGCGCAGGCGTCGAGCAGGGTGGTGGCGATCTCCCGGGAGATCGCGGTGGTGTCCTCGGGCGCCTGGTAGCCGGGGATCGGGGTGCCGTAGACCAGCAGGTAGCGCTGGGGGTCGGTGAGGGCCCAGCTGCGCAGGGCGCGGGCGAGGGCGGGCAGGTCCGCGCCGGTGGCGGCGGCCGCGGCGAGGGTGTCGGCGAGGCTGCGGTAGGCCTCGCGGACGAGTTCGGTGATCAGCTCGTCGCGGTTGGCGAAGTAGCGGTAGAGGGCGGGGCCGCTCATGCCCATCCGTTTGGCGATGGCGTTGAGGGAGAGCGCGGAGGCGCCGGCGGTGGCGATCTGCTCCCAGGCGCGTTCCATGACCTCGGCGCGCACCTGGGTGCGGTAGCGCTCGCGGGGGGTGGTGGACTCCGTCTTCGCCATGGTTAGAAGGTATCACGGAAGCTATTGACTGTCGGAACGGTGAGGAGTTAGAACTTCTAACGAGAGGGATGGCCTCTAGGGAAGGAAATGCCATGTCCGGAATCCGGGCCGCCGTGATCACGGTTCCGCTGGTCGTCGGGATCCTCGGTGGGGCCGCCGTGCCCGCTGGGGCACAGCCCGCCAAGGGGCTCACCTGCCGGGGCGCGGGCGTCGACCCCGCCGCGCAGGTGCGGTACCGGACGGAGGCGGTGATCGACGCGCCGCCGGCCGTCATCTGGAGGCTGCAGACGGACGTCGACCGCTGGCCGTCCTGGCAGCGGCCCGTCACGAGCGCGGAGCGGCTGGACCACGGCCGCTTCCGGGCCGGGTCGGCGTTCCACTGGACGACGCCCGTACCGCCGGGGACCGGGATCCCGGCCACCGGCCTGGACATCACCTCGACCGTGCGTCAGGTCGAGCGGGGCTCCTGCATCCGCTGGACCGGTCCGGCGGTCGGGGAGGGGGTGCACATCGACGGGGTGCACGTCTGGAACTTCAGCAGGGTCGAGGGCGGGGTGAAGGTGAGCACCGAGGAGACCCACACCGGGCCGCAGGTCGACGCCGACGTGCCGATGGCGACGGAGATCCTCAAGGCGGGTCTGGAGGGGTGGCTGGCCGATCTCAAGGCCGCCGCCGGGGCGCGGGCATCCCGGTGGACGCCCGCGCCCCGGTCGTGATCAGCCGGACAGGCGCTCCGCCGCCTCGTCCTCGCTGAGCGCCTCGATCTCCGCGATCAGCAGTTCCTCGACGCGCGCGGCGAGCGCGGCGGCCGTGGAGAGCTCGAAGGCGTCGCGGATCGGGACGTCCAGCCCGACGCCCGCGCGGATCCGGGCGACCACCCGGGTGACCAGCAGCGAGTCCCCGCCGAGTTCGAAGAAGTCGTCGAGGGCGCCGACCCGGGGCACACCCAGGACCTCCTGCCACAGCTGGGTGACCAACTGCTCGGCGTCGGTGCGCGGCGCCACGTACCGGCTCGCGGCGGCCGGGGCCGGTTCGGGCAGGGCGGCGGTGTCGAGCTTGCCGTTGAGGGTCAGCGGGAGGGCGTCGAGGAGGACGACGGTCTCGGGGACCAGGTACGCGGGCAGCCGTACGGCCAGGTGCTCGCGCAGCGCGGCGGGGTCGGGCCCGGCGGCACCGGGGGCCGGGACGGCGTACGCCACCAGGCGGCGGCCGCCGAGCACCACGGCGGCGGCGCGCAGCACGTCCGGACGGCCGGTCAGGGCGGACTCGATCTCGGCCGGTTCGATCCGGTAGCCGCGCAGCTTGACCTGCTCGTCGGTGCGGCCGAGGTAGTCGAGGGTGCCGTCGGTGCGCCAGCGGGCCCGGTCGCCGGTGCGGTACATCGCACCGCCGCCGAACGGGTCGTCGACGAACGCGGCGGCCGTGAGGTCCGGGCGGCCCAGGTAGCCACGGGCCAGGCCGGCGCCGCCGATGTACAGCTCGCCCTCCGAGCCGCGCGGCAGCAGGGCGCCGCGCTCGTCGAGCACGTACAGCCGCACCCCCGGCAGCGGGCGGCCGAGCGGCGGGCGGCGCCCGGCGTCCGGGGCGCCGAGGTCGGCGGCGGTGACGATGACGGTGGCCTCGGTCGGGCCGTAGGTGTTGACCAGCCGGACGGCGTCGCCGTGCCGCTCGCGCCAGCGGGCGACGGCGTCGGCGCGGGCCTCGGAGCCGCCGAGCACCACCAGCCGCAGGGCGGCCGGCCACGCGGTGCGCTCGTCGTGCGAGACCAGCTCCTCCCAGTAGGCGGTCGGCAGGTCGAGCACGGTGACGGACGGGCCGTGCGGGCCGCGCAGCAGCTCGGGCAGGGTGCGCCCGCCGCCGGGGAGCAGGACGACGCGGGCGCCGGTGGCGAGCGCGGGCCACAGCTCCTCGGCGTGGGTGTCGAAGCCGATCGAGGCGAACTGGACGATCCGGTCCTCCGGCGTCAGGCGGTAGCCGTCCGGGCCGGCCATCCAGTCGACGCGGGCGGCCAGCGCGGCGTGGTCGACGGCCACGGCCTTGGGGGTGCCGGTGGAGCCCGAGGTGTAGAGGACGTAGGCGAGACCGGCGCGCCCGTCGGCCGTCACCGGGTCGGCGCCGGGCCGGATGCGCGGGCCCTCGCCGTCCTCGTCCGTCAGCAGCAGGACGGCACCCGACTCGCGCAGCATCAGCTGCCGCCGCTCCTGCGGGTGGGCCGGGTCGAGCGGCAGGTAGCCCGCGCCGGCCTTCCAGATCGCCAGCAGGGCGGTCACGAGGTCGAACGAGGGCGCCAGCCGGACGGCCACCAGCTGCCCGGCGACCGGGCCGAGCCGCTCGGCCAGCCCGGTGGAGCGGCGGTCGAGTTCGCCGTAGGAGAGGACCTCGCCGTCGCACTCCAGCGCCGGGGCGTCCGGTGCGGCGGCGGCCCGTTCGGCGAAGCGGGCGAGGACGGGGCGGACCGTGGACGCCGGGGCGGGACCGGTGCCCAGGGCGAGCAGCTCGGCGCGCTCCTGCGCCCCGATCAGCCAGTCGCCGTGCAGCGGCACCGCGGCGTCCTCGACGGCGGCGGCCAGCAGGGCGCGGCAGCGGGTGCCGAGCGCGGTCACCGTCGCCGGGTCGAGGACCTCCCGGTCGAAGCAGAAGGAGAGCGTCAGGCCGCCGTCCGGGGTGCGCCAGCTGTCCAGCAGCAGATCGGTCTTGGCGCGCTCGAAGCCCGAGTCCATGGAGGCCGTGCGCACCCCGGCGGGCAGCGCCGCGCCGCCGTCCTCGCCGGCCGCCAGGTCGTACTGGCTCTGGTGGACGAACACCGCCTGGTAGAGCGGCGCCGCACCGGCCTCGGCGGGCAGGTCCAGATGGGCGGCGAGCCGCTCCAGCGGGACGTCCTGGTGGCTCAGCGCGCCCAGGGTGGCGGTGCGGACGCGGTGCAGCACGGTGCGGAAGCCGGGCTCGCCGGTGAGATCGGCGCGCAGCACGCCGGTGCGGGCGAAGTAGCCGACCAGCTCCTCCTGCGCCGCCTCGGTGCGGCCCGCGAGCGGGGTGCCGACCACGAAGTCGGTGCTGCCGGTCCAGCGGGCGAGCACGCACTGGTAGGCGGCCAGCAGCACCATGAACGGGGTGCAGCGCTCGCGCCGGGCCAGCGCGTCCAGGGCCGCCGTCAGCTCCGGGTCCAGGGCGACGGTGGCGAAGCCCGCCGGGTGGAGCGGCTCGGCGGGCCGCGGGTGGTCCAGCGGCAGCCGCAGCCGGCCGGTGCCGGCGAGCTTCTCGGCCCAGTAGCGGAACGCCGCCTCGGCGCCGCCCGCGGCCGCGCGCTCCTGCTCGGCGCGCGCGACGTCGCCGTACCGCAGGGCGAGCGGCGCGAGCGCGGCCGGCGCCTCGCCGAGCGCCTCCCGGTACAGCGCGAGCAGTTCGCGCCACAGGATCCGGAACGACCAGCCGTCCGAGACGATGTGGTGGACGACCAGGGCGAGCGCGTGCTCGTCCGGCCCGGCGGAGACCAGGACGGCGCGCAGCGGCGGGCGCCCGGCGAGCTCGAACGGCGCGTTGACGGCGGGGCGGCAGGCGTCGGTGAAGTCCTGCTCGGTGGCGCCGGGCGCGAGCGCGACCAGGTCGAGCGGGACGGGCGCGGGCGGTTCGACCAGCTGGACGGGCGCCTCGCCGTCCAGGGCGAAGCGGGTGCGCAGCGGTTCGTGGCGGGCCGTCAGCCGCTCCAGCGCGGTGCGCAGCGCGGCGACGTCCAGCGGGCCGCTCCACCGGCGGCACAGGTACATGTTGAACCCGGCGTCGGCGGGGTGGAGCTGCTGGAGGAACCAGAGCCGGCGCTGTTCCTCGGTGAGCGGGTGGACGGCCTCGGCGGGGCGGGCGGCGCCGGGGGTCCGGTCGGTGGTGGTCATCGGATGGTGGCCTCGGTTCGGGTACGGCGCGCGGCGGCGGGTTCCGCGGGGGCGGCGGGGAGGGCTTCGGACGGGGACGCGGCCTCGGCGCGGGCCGAGAGGGTGGCCAGGCCGACCAGGTCGTCCGGCTCGGCGTCGGGGACGTCGCGGTCGAAGTGACGCAGCGCCGGGACGGCGAGGCAGACGAGCACCAGCAGCGCCATCGCGAGCCCGAACAGCAGGTAGAGCAGGCCGATGCCACGGCCGTCGCCGGTGCCGATCAGCCGGCCGACGGTGCCGGCCAGCGCGCCGTCCTCGTCGACCCACGGCTGGACCAGGCGCGGCCCGAGCGGTGCGACGACGGCGAAACCGACCGGCAGGGTGGACCAGGCCACCATGGTGTTGACGGCGATCACCCGGCCGTGGAAGCGCAGCGGCACCTTGGTCTGCACGATCGTCGCGTAGACGCCGTTGACCAGCCCGAGCCCGTACGCCATGCCGAAGGCGCCGAGCGCCACGGGCCAGATGCTGGGGCGCAGGCCGGTCACCAGGCAGGCGGCGGCGAGGCCGAGGGTGGCGAACAGGACGCCGCGCAGCCGCAGCCGGCGCGGCCCGCCCCAGACCAGCAGGGTCAGCCCGCCGAGCACCGCGCCGAGTCCGGCCGCGACCGAGACCCAGCCGGCGGCCGCGAGCGGGGCGAAGGAGAGCACCAGCGGGGTGGTGAGCAGGAACAGCGGCGACAGGAAGATGTTGAGCACCGCGAAGAACAGCAGCATCGCCCGGAAGTGCCGGCTGCCGAGCGCCCGCCGGAAGCCGGCCCGGATCTCGGCGGCGACGCTCTCGCGCCGGCGTGCGGCCATCACGTCGGGGAAGCGCACGGCCAGGGTGACACCGGTGGCGACCACGTAGCTGGCGACGTCCATCACGAGGATGCCGCCGAGGCCGAGGGCCGACAGCAGACCGACCGCGAACAGCGGGACCAGGAACTGGGCGAGGCCGAAGGCCATCTGGACGACGCCGTTGGCGCGGCCGAGGAAACGTTTCGGTACGAGCTGCGGAACCGCCGAGTTCCAGGCCAGCCGCTGGAAGGTCAGCGCCGTCGACAGCATCGCGATCAGCACGTAGGCGTGCCAGACCTGCAACGCGTCGGTCAGGTACAGCAGCAGCATCACCGCCTGGGTGAGGCCCGCCGCGACGTCGCCGTAGAGCATGATCCGGCGCCGGTCGCCGCGGTCCACCAGCGCCCCGGCCAGCGGCGCGGTGAGGATGCCGGGCACCAGACCGCAGGCGGCCAGCAGGCCGAACTGGGCGAGCGAGCCGGTGGTCAGGTAGATCCACACCGGCAGGGCGAACTCGGTGAGCGCCGAGCCGATCATCGAGATCTGCTGGCCGGCGGCGACGCCGAGGAAGCGGCGCATGGTCGGCCGCACCGCCGCGGCCGAGCGCTCGGGGGCCTGCGCGGCGTCCCGGGACAGCCCGGCCAGCCACCAGGTGGCGCCCTCGGTGCGCCGGTGCCGGTCCTCCTCGCCGTCCGCCACCGAGCGGTGCACGGTGGTGAGGATCTCCGCGAGCTCGGCGGCCCGGTACTTGAGGTAGAAGTGGCCGGCCTCGTCGAGCACCACCACGCCGGTGGTGCCGCTGAGCCGGTGCCACTCGCGGTAGCGCTCCTCGTAGAACTCGGTGGCCGGGTCCCGGTCGCCGCAGACCGCGTACACCGGGGCGGCGATCCGGACGTCCTCGCCCCCGCCCTCCTCGATGCCCTCGAACAGCCGGGTGAAGTACTGCTCGGCCTCCCGGGTGCCGATCCGCCGGTTCGCCACCATCAGGCGCAGCTGCTCGGTGCCGACCTCGTCGGTGTCCAGGCCCGCCGCCGCCAGGGCGTTGATCATGCCCTGGTCGCTGCGCAGCCGGTCCGCGGTGCGGGCCCACCACTCGCCGACGGCGGCGCCGCGACCGCGCGGCCGGGCGAACGGGAAGATGCCGCCGAGGTGGATGGCGTCGATCTCGCGCCCGGCGGCCTCCACCCGCCGGGCGATCTCGACGGCCAGCCGGACGCCGACGCCGCAGTGGCCGTACAGCACGATCCGGCCCTCGACGGTGTCCAGGATCTCCTGGGCGCAGCCGGCCGCCACCTCGTCGACGTCCATCGCCTCCTCGCCCAGCTCGTGGCCGGGGACGGCCAGCGAGTGCAGGGCCCAGTCGGCGGGCAGGGCGTCGGCGAGCGGCTTGTAGATGAGCGCGCTGCCGCCGCCGTACGGCGTGCAGACCAGGCTCGCGGTGACCTTGCGGCCGGCCGGGGTGAGCAGGTGCAGCAGGCTGCGCGGGCCCCGGTCGGCGTGCGGGTCGCTGACCAGGGCGGCCAGCCGGCGCACGGTGGGGTACTTGAAGAGGTCCATCACCCCGACCGGGGTGGGGAGTTCGGGGTAGGCGCGGCGCAGCTTGGCGACCACCTGGGTGGCCAGCAGGGAGTGCCCGCCGAGTTCGAAGAAGTCGTCCAGCGCGCCGACCCGGGGCACCCCGAGCAGCTCGGCCCACATGGCGGCCAGGAACTCCTCGGCCTCGCCCTCCGGTTCGACGAACTCGCCGCTCGCGGCGGGCTCCTCGGGCTCGGGCAGGTTCCGTCGGTCGACCTTGCCGTGGGCCAGCAGCGGCAGCCGCTCCAGCACCACGAAGCGGGCCGGGACCATGTAGTCGGGCAGCACCTCGGCGAGGGTGTCGCGCAGTTCGGCCGGGGTCGGGGCCGGGCTGTCGCCCGGGTGCTCCAGGTAGCCGACCAGGGTCTGCCGCAGCCCCTCGCCGCGGGCCAGCACGACGGCCTGGGTGATGCCGGGCAGGGCGGTGAGGGCGGCCTCGACCTCGCCGGGCTCGACCCGGTAGCCGCGCACCTTGATCTGGTCGTCGGCCCGGCCCAGGTAGTCCAGGGTGCCGTCGGTGCGCCAGCGGGCCAGGTCGCCGGTGCGGTAGAGGCGGTCGCCGGGCGCGCCGAACGGGTCGTCGACGAAGCGCTCGGCGGTCAGGTCGGGGCGGCCCAGGTAGCCGCGGGCCAGCCGGTCGCCGCCCAGGTACAGCTCACCCGTGACGCCCGGCGGCACCGGCTGCCCGGCGGTGTCGAGGACGTGGCAGCGGGCGCCGGCCAGCGGGGTGCCGATGGGGGTGCTGCCCGGGCCGGCGGCCTCGGCGGTCACCTCGTGGACGGTCACGCCGACGGTGGCCTCGGTCGGGCCGTAGTGGTTGAAGACGGCGCACCGGCCGAGCGCGGCGAGTTCGGCGGCCCACGGCCAGGCCGAGGCCTCGCCGCCGAGCACCAGGGCCCGGCGCGGCAGCAGGCGCTCCATCGGGGCGTCGGCACCGAGCGCGGCCAGGTGGGAGGGCGTCATCTTGAGGTAGTCGAGGCGCAAGGCCTCGACGCGCTCGGCGAGTTCGGCTCCGGCGATCCGGCGGGGCAGCAGGTGGACCCGGCCGCCGGTGCTCAACGCGAGGTAGAGCATGGTGATGCTGAAGTCGAAGGAGAGCGACTGCAGCAGCCCGTAGCCGGCGCCCGGTTCGATCCGCAGCCGCTCCCGGACCCCGGCCAGGTAGTTGAGGATCTGACGGTGCTGGACGGCGACACCCTTGGGGGTGCCGGTGGAGCCGGAGGTGTAGATGACGTAGGCCAGGTGGTCCGCGCCCGAGAGCTCCTCCAGCGGCTGCGGGTCGTGCGGCGCGGGGTCGGTGTCCAGCAGCAGCGCGGCGCCGTCGTAGCCGGGGAAGCGCTCGCGCAGCGCCGCGTCGGTGAGCAGCACCCGCACCCCGGCGTCGGCGGCCAGGTGGGCGAGGCGGGCGGGCGGCTGCTCCGGGTCCAGCGGCAGGTAGGCGCCGCCGGCTTTGAGCACGCCGACCAGGGCGACCGCCAGCTCGGGCGACTGCTCCAGGCAGACCGCGACCCGGTCGTCCGGTCCGACGCCGAGCGCCCGCAGCCGCCGGGCGAGGCCGTTGGCGCGCTCGTCCAGCTCCCGGTAGTCGACGGTGCGGCCCTCGAACTCCAGGGCCGGGCGGTCGGGGTGGGCGCGCGCGGTGGCGGCGAGCAGGCCGGTGAGCGTGCGGGGGCCGTCGGCGGGGTCGGGCAGCGCGGGCCCGGCCGCCCACCGCTCCAGGACGTCGCGCCGCTCGCCGGGGGTGAGCAGCGGCAGCCGGGAGACCGGCCGGTCCGGGTCGGCGACCGCCGCCGCGACCAGCAGTTCGAAGCGCTCGACCAGGTGCCGCACGGTGGCGGCGTCGAACAGGTCGGTGCGGTAGGTGAGCAGCCCGTACAGGCCGCCGTCGGACTTCTCCCGCAGGTAGAAGGCGAGGTCGGTGCGGGTGGTGGCGGCCTCGTGCCCGAAGCTCTCGGCGGCCGGCGCGCCGGCGGGGCCGGTGGCGGGGGAGGCGCTGCGGTCGCCGTAGTTCTGGAAGGCGAAGCTGACCTGGAAGACGGCGGAGCGGCTGACGTCGCGCTCGATGTCGAGGTCGGCCACCATCTGCTCGAACGGCACCTCCTGGTGGGTGTACGCGTCGAGGGTGGTCGCGCGCACCCGCCGGAGCAGCTCGGTGAAGGCGGGGTCGCCCTCCAGTCGGGCCCGGATCGGCAGCATGTTGACGAACAGGCCGACCACGCCCTCCAGTTCGCGGTGGAGGCGGCCGGCGACCGCCGAGCCGATCGCGAAGTCCCGCTGCCCGGCGTGCCGGCCGAGCAGCGTCTGCAGTGCGGCCATCAGCACCATGTACCCGGAGGCGTTCGCGGAGCGAGCCAACGCGGCGATGCCGCGGCCGAGTTCGGGGCTCCAGTGGAACTCGGTGGCGGCGCCCTCGAAGGTCAGCACCGGCGGGCGGGGCCGGTCGGTGGGCAGCTCCAGGGCCGGGACCTCGCGCAGCTCCTCGCGCCAGTACGCCCGGGAGGCGGCCAGCGCCTCGCCGCCCAGGCGCTCCCGCTGCCACACCGCGTAGTCGCCGAACTGGACGGGCAGCGCTGACAGTTGGTCGGGTGTGCCGTGGGCGTGCCGGGCGTAGAGCGCGTCGAGTTCGCGGTGCAGGAGGTCGAGCGACCAGCCGTCGCTGACGATGTGGTGCATGACCAGGGCGAGCACGTGCTCGTCCGGGGCCGTGCGCACCAGCAGGGCCCGCAGCAGCGGGCCTTCGGCCAGGTCGAACGGCCGCGCCACCCGCTCGCCGAGTTCCCGGGCGGCGCGGCCGGCCGGGTCCGGGTCGTCGGTGGCGTCGACGAACTCGGCCGCGCACGGGCCGGGTTCGGAGATCCTGACCAGTGCGGTGCCCTCGGGGGTGGCGGGGAAGGCCATCCGCAGCGCCTCGTGCCGGGCCAGCAGGTCGGTGAGGGCGGCGTCCAGCGCGGTGCGGTCGAGCGGGCCGCGCAGCCGGCGGGCCGGGGCGAGGGTCCAGGCGGTGGAGCCGGGGGCGAACTGGTCCATGAACCAGAGCCGTTCCTGGCCGCTGGAGAGCGGTACCTCGGCGCCCGGGGGCCGGGCGGGCACGGTGCTCGCGGGGGTGGGCCCGGTGGCGTCCGCGGAGCCGGCCGCGGCGGCGCGCAACCGCTGGGCGAGCAGGGCGCGCTTGGTCGCGGACAACCCGGGGGCGGGGTCCTGGAGGTCGGTCATCGGTGTTCCATTCGGCGCACGTCGGGGCGGTCGGCCGCGTGCCGTCGGGCGGGGTCGCCACGAGGCCGGGCCGCCGCGGGGTGAGGAGGCGAGGGCGCAGGGAGGGAGACGCGGGAGCGGGTGCGGGAGGCCCGGGCGGGCCTCCCGCGGGTCAGCGCAGGTCGCGGACGGCCGCGGCGATGCCGAGCGGGGTCGGGGTGGCGAAGAAGACGTCGAAGTCCAGCTCGACGCCGAGCAGGTCACGGATCCTGGCGGTGATCTGGATGATCGTCAGGGAGTGCCCGCCGAGTTCGAAGAGGTCGTCCTCGGGGCCGAGACCGGGCAGGCGCAGCACCTCGGACCAGATCCCGAGCACCGCGGTGAGCACCTCGTCCCGTTCCCGCCCGACGGGCGGCGCGCCGGCCGCCTCGACCGGTGCCGGCGGGACGGGCAGTGCGCGCCGGTCCAGCTTGCCGTTGGGCGTCAGCGGCAGCCGGTCGAGCACCAGGAAGCGCTGCGGGACGGCGGCGCCGGGCAGCGAGCGCTGGAGGAAGGCGCGCAGCTCGGCGGGGGCGGGGGCGGCGCTCCCGGCGGCCGGCACCAGGTACCCGGCGACGAACGGCTCCTCGCCGTCCTCCTCCCGGTGCACCGCGGCGGCGGCCTCGGCGAGCGCCGGGTGGGCGAGCAGCGCCGACTCGATCTCGCCCAGCTCGATCCGGTGGCCGCGGATCTTGACCTGGTCGTCCAGCCGGCCGAGGAACTCCAGTTCGCCCCCGGGGCTCCAGGCGACCAGGTCGCCGGTGCGGTAGAGGCGCTCGCCGGGCGCGCCGAACGGGTCGTCGACGAAGCGCTCGGCGGTCAGCCCGGGCCGCCCCAGGTAGCCCTCGGCGAGGCCGTCGCCGCCCAGGTACAGCTCGCCCGGCACGCCGATCGGCAGTGGCCGGCGCCGGCGGTCCAGGACGTAGGCGCGGGTGTTGGCGATCGGGGTGCCGATCGGGACGGCCTCCGGCGCCCGGGGGAGTTCGGCGCAGGTGGACCAGACGGTGGTCTCGGTCGGCCCGTAGACGTTGAGCAGCCGGTCGGTGCCGGCCCGCAGCTCCCGGGCCAGCGGCAGCGGCAGCGCCTCGCCGCCGACCAGGCCGGTCAGCCCGGCGGGCAGCGGTCCGGCGCCGAGCAGCACCCGCCAGCCCGAGGGGGTGGCCTGGACGTGGGTGACGCCCTCGCGCTCGACCAGGGCGCGCAGCCCCGGCCCGTCCACCGCCAGGCCGTCCGGGGCCAGCACCAGCCGTCCGCCGGTGGTCAGCGGCAGCAGCAGTTCGAGGGCGGAGATGTCGAAGGACAGCGAGGTGAGGCCGAGCCAGACGTGCTGCGGGCCGGAGTCCAGCAGGTCGGAGAAGGCGGCGAGCAGGTTGGTCAGCGCCCGGTGGCCGATCTCCACGCCCTTGGGGCGGCCGGTGGAGCCGGAGGTGTAGAGCACGTAGGCGAGCCGGCCCGGGGCGGTGTCGGTCGGCGCGGCGGCGTCCGTGTCCGTGGCCCCGGCCAGCCGGAGCACCGCCGGGGCGGCGGCGGCCACCTCGGGCGCCGGCTCGCGGTCGGCCAGCAGCAGGGCGGCGCCGGAGTCGGCGAGCACGAAGGCGAGCCGCTCGGCCGGGTAGCCCGGGTCCAGCGGCAGGTAGCCGGCGCCGACGGCGTGCACGGCGAGCAGCGCGGCCGGCAGGTCGGCGGTGCGGGCGAGGTGCAGGCCGACCAGGTCGCCCCGGCCGATGCCGGCCGCGCTCAGCGCGCCGGCCAGCCGCTCGGCGCGCTCCAGCAGGTCGCGGTAGCCGAGCCGCTGCTCGCCGGCCACCACGGCGAGGGCGTCCGGGGTGGCGGCGGCCCGCGCGCGGACCAGGTCGAGCACGGTCCGGTCGGCCGGGTGGTCGCGGTGGGTGGCGTTCCAGGCGGTGGTGACGAGGCGCCGCTCGGCCGCGTCGAGCAGTGGCAGGTCGCCGAGCGGGGTCGCCGGGTCGGCGGTGGCGGCGGCCAGCAGGGTGGCGAGGTGGCCGGCGATCCGCCGGGCGGCGGCGGGGGCGAGCACGGCCGGGTCGTACTGGAGGGAGAAGTCGATCGCCTCCGGGGCCTCGACGGCCTGCAGGTGCAGGGTGTTGCGGGCCGCGTGGTGGAAGACCGTCCAGTCGACCCGGGTGGTGCTGCCGGGGAAGACCGGCTCGGTGGTGGTGCGCCGGCGGTAGCCGAAGGAGACCGGGGCGAGCCCGGCCCGGGGGGTGAGCCCGGGCACGGCGGCGCCGAACGGCACGGTGCGGTGCGCCGAGACCAGCCGGACCTCGGCGCGCACGGCGCGGGCGTAGTCCGCGAACGGGGCGTCCTCGTCGGCGTCGGCCGGGGCGTACACCGGCAGCTCGTTGACGAACAGGCCGATCGCCTCGTGCCGGCCGGGGCGGCGGGTGGAGAACGGCACGGCGACGGGGACGGCCTCGCCGCCGTAGCGGCGCAGCAGGCCGTGCAGGGCGGCGAGCAGGAACTCGAAGACGGTGACCCCGGCCTGCGCGGCGGCGTCGGCGAGCGCGGCCCGGCCGGCGTCGTCGAGCCGCCAGGTGACGGCCTCGCCGGGGCCGGCGTCGGTGGTGGCCCGCGGGCCACCGGGCAGCACCGGGTCGGTGGCGGCGGCCCACCGGGGGCCGTGGTACGCGGCGGCCCGTTCGACCTCGTCGGCGGAGGAGGCGGAGGCGGAGGCGGAGGAAACGCTGGAAGCGGCGGCGGTGACGGCCCCGGCGCCGACGGCTCCGGCGGGCGCCTCACCCGCGAGGGCGGCGGCGTACGCGGCGGCCAGGTCGGCGGCGAGCACGTCCTTCGAGGTGCCGTCGAAGACCGCGTGGTGGGCGACCACCAGCAGCTCGGCGCCGCCGTCCGCCCGCTGGTGCAGCGTGAACCGGGCGAGCGGCCCGGCGGCCAGGTCGAAGGGGAGGGCGAGCTCCTCGGCGAGCCGCTTGGCGAGGGCCTCGCCGCTGTCGGCGGCGGTGTCGAGGACGGTGAGCGCGGGCGCGTGCCCGGCGGGGACCAGGCGGACCACGCCGTCCCGCTCCACCAGGGCGGCGCCGAGCGCCGGGTGCCGGGCGGCGGTCGCGGCGACCGCGCGGGCCAGGGCGTCGGCGTCGATCCGGTCGAAGTCCAGGCGCAGCGCGAGGTGGAAGACCTCGGGGACGTGGGTGAGCCTGCTGGTGAGCCAGATCCCGTGCTGGGCGGGGGAGGCGAGCCCGGTGGCGTCCGTCGCTCTCGCCGGGTCCCCGGCGGCTGAGGCGGGGTCGGGCCGGTTGGGGGAGTCGGACATGCTGTGCTCGATTCGGGAGTCGGAGACGGAGCTGCGGGGCACCCGTCCGAGCGGTGGCCGTGGCGGCGCGGACGCGGCACGGCGCGGTCGGACGGCGCGGCTGCCGAAGGGTGGCCGGCCCGCCCCGCGGACCGGTCGGCAGGCGCCGAGGCACGGCCGGACCCGACTCCCAGGATTCCCCCCTGATGCGTCGGACGATCCGATCCTCTCCCCCGTTCGAAGATCATTGGCCTGGACCTGCCGAGAGATTTCCACACACCACATGCCTCGTCAAGGGTTGTCCACGACCTGGCCGGTGGTTGCCGACGGTTCGTCAACTACCTTCCTTTTCCGGGATTCCCGGGCATTTGAAGGGGTGCCGTCAAGAATGCCGTGACGGCTGGGGCGGCCGGTGCCGACAAGAACGGCCGATCCGGCGCAAGTTGTCTGTACAGCTCCGGGTTCACTGTCGGTCATCGAAGCGCCATCGAACCCGCCGGTCCCGTCCATCTGGGGCCCGTACACATAACGGGTCTGGACCAAAGCGTCCGACCACCCCCGCTCTGTACGAGGAGTCACCCCCGATGAGTCCGAAGCCCGAACTGTCGCGCCGCACCCTGCTCGGCGGCGCGGCGGCGGCCGCCGTGCTGTCCGCCCTCCCGCTCAGCGTGCGCGAGGCGCTCGCCGCGCCGGCCCGCCCCGGCCGCCTGGCGGACATCCAGCACGTCGTGGTGTTCATGCAGGAGAACCGCGCCTTCGACCACTACTTCGGCACCCTGGCCGGCGTCCGCGGCTTCGGCGACCGCACGGCGGTGCGCGGAGTCAACGGCCGCTCGGTCTTCCACCAGCCGGACCCCGGCCGCAAGGAGGGCTACCTGCTGCCCTTCGCGATGAACGCCGCCCACACCAACGCCTACCAGCAGGGCGCCCCCGCGTTCGGCTTCGTCGACTCGATGAAGGCCTGGAACGACGGCCTCGCCGACGGCTCGGTCACCCGCCGCTCCGGCGGCTGGCTCGGCCAGGGCTACTACGAGAGCGCCGACATGCCCTTCTACCACGCGCTCGCCTCGGTGTTCACCACCTGTGACGCCTACTACGCGTCGGTGCAGTGCAACACCAACACCAACCGCGACCACTTCATGACGGGCACCAGCGGCGGCACCGTCCGGGACACCCCGGTCACCGACAACACCGAGATCCCCGGCGGCTACGAGTGGACCACTTACGCCGAGCGCCTGGAGAAGGCCGGCGTCAGCTGGAGGACCTACCAGGCGCTGGACAACTTCGACGACAACGCGCTCGCCTGGTTCGCCCCCTTCGTCAAGGCCAAGCCCGGTGAGCCCCTCTACGAGCGCGGCATGCGCGCCGTCGGCGACCCGGCCAAGAAGAACGACCCCTTCGCGATGGGCGACGCCCTGGTCGAGGCCTTCGCCGCCGACGTCCGGGCCGACACCCTCCCGCAGGTCTCCTGGATCGTCGCCCCCGCCGCGCTCTCCGAGCACGCCAACTACGCGCCGCCGAACGGCGAGCACCTCACCGCCCGGCTGCTGGCGGCCCTCGCGGCCAGGCCCGAGGTGTGGCAGAAGACCGTCTTCATCCTCAACTACGACGAGCACGGCGGGTTCACGGACCACCACCTGCCGCCCGTCCCGCCGCTGGCCGCCGGGCGCGGCAAGTCCACCGTGCCGGTCGACGGCGAGGTGGTCGTCCGGGTGAGCAAGGGCGGCTCCACCTACCACCGGGTGGTGAGCCAGGACGGCACGTACCGGGTCAGGGCCGCCGACGGCTCGCTCACCTGGTCCGCCACCCTGCCCGCCGGCGAGACCCTGGTCTCCGGCCCCTACCCGATGGGCCTGGGCGTGCGGGTGCCGATGATCGTCGTCTCGCCGTGGACCCGCGGCGGCGTCGTCGACTCCACCGTCTACGACCACACCTCGGTGCTGCGCTTCCTGGAGCAGCGGTTCGGCATCCAGGAGCCCAACATCAGCCCCTGGCGGCGCTCGGTCTGCGGTGACCTCACCAACGTCTTCGACTTCTCCGGCCGCGACCCGCGCTGGCCCGAGCTACCGGACACCAGCGGCAACCGCCAGAAGGTCACCGACACCGGCAAGCTGCCCGCGCCCACCGTGCCCGACCCGCAGGTCTTCCCGAAGCAGCAGCGCGGCACCCGGGCCGCCCGCCCCGCCCCGTACGACCTGATCGTCAAGCCGCGCCTCAAGGGCGACCAGCTGACCGTCGACTTCGTCAACCAGGGCAAGCAGGGCGCCGTCTTCGCGGTCCACCCGGAGCCCGGCACCCCGCCGCGCCACTACACCGTCGGCGCCAAGTCCCGGCTCTCCGACGTCTGGACGGTCGGCCAGGACGGCTACGACCTGCGCGTGCACGGCCCCAACGGCGCGCTGTGGCACCTGCGCGGCACCGTCGACGCGCCCTACGAGATCTCGCTCTCCGAGGAGAAGAACGGCAAGGTGCTGGAGGTGGACGTGATCAACCGCTCGCGCACCGCCCAGACCTTCCTGGTCGGCGACCTCGCCTACGGCGACGGCCTGCGCGAGGTGCGGGTCGCGGCTGGCGACGACAGGACGGTCAACGTCAAGGTCGGCCCCGAGGGCTGGTACGACGTCGCCGTCGGCGTCCGCGGCGAGCTGGGCTTCCGCCGCCGGATCGCCGGCCGCTTCCCCTGGGACGGCGAGCACCTGCTGACCGACCCGGCGATGGGCCTGCCCGACCCGCTGGCCGTGGACGTCGCGCTCAAGGCCGCCTCGACCACCATCGACGAGGCGATCCTGCTGCCCGGCCGCCCGGCCCGGGTCACCGCCCGCTTCACCGCCACCACCGCGCTGAGCGCGCTGGAGGCGCAGCCGGTCGTCCCGGCCGGGTGGACGGTCGCCGCCGTCACCGCGCCGCCCGCCGCGCTCGCCGCCGGGGCCACCGCCACCGCCGAGTGGGACGTCACCCCGCCCGGCCGGCTGCCCGACGGCGCCACCCACCGCGTCCTGGTCACCGCCCGGGCGCTGGCCGACGGCCGCTTCGCCGTCGCCGACGGCGAGATCGCCGCCCGCACCGCGCCGGTGATGGCCGGCCACCTGCTCGGCGAGGACTTCGAGTCGCTGGCCGGCGCGCTCCAGCCGGTCGGCGGGGTGCTCGGCTGGACGGCGCAGGCGCCGCAGGGCTGGTCGGTGGTCAACGCCCCGGGCATGCCGCAGGGCACCACCCGCCTGCAGGGCTGGACCTTCCACACCAAGCGCGAGTGGTCGAGCCCGGCCGGCCAGGACCGCGGCAACTTCACCCGGGGCCTGGGCGTCCTGGCCGTCGCCGACCCGGACGACTGGGACGACACCGGCTCGCCGTCCAAGAAGGGCGTCTTCGACTCGACCCTGGTCTCGCCCGCCGTGCCCGTCCCGGCCGGCGCCACCACCCTGTACGTGGGCTTCGACTCGCACTACCGGCAGGAGGCCCCGCAGAAGGCCGCGGTCACCGCCGTCTTCGACAACGGCACCGAGACCCGCCTGGTGTTCTACAGCTCCGACACCACCGGCAACGACAACGCCGGCAAGGACGTCCAGAACGCCTTTGTGAGCAAGCAGTTCGCCGTTCCGGCGGGCGCCCGCAGCGTGACGCTGAGGTTCCGGATGTACGACGCCGGCAACAACTGGTTCTGGGCCGTCGACCACGTCCGCTTGGACGTCAAGCCGATCACCGGCTGACGCCCCGCCGCCCCGCCGCCCCGTCCGGCCCGTCCGCGCCCCCGGCTCCGGGGGCGCGGACGGGCCGGACGCATATGCCGGAAACAAGTGCGCCGGCGCACTGTCAACAAGCGCGAACGCGACGCCCGATCCGGCGCTCCGGACCGGAAAGCCACTGTCCCTGTCATGTTCCCGCCGGTAGGAATGGGTGGCCGGCGCGGAACGCCCGCGCCGTGGAGAGGAGCCGCTCCGTGTCCCGTCTTCGTGCCGCCGCCCTGGCCGTCGGCTGCGCCGCCGCCGCGCTGACCCTGACCGCGACCACCGCGCACGCCGCCCCCGGCGACACCCAGAACGTGTGCAGCAGCCAGCTCACCCCCACCGGCTGGGTGGACGTCCAGTGGTGGAACGACATCAGCTGCTCGTCGACCTTCAGCCCCAACAAGAAGCAGATCAAGCAGGCCGCCGGCCTGCCGATCGGCACCACGCTGAACGTCTGTTCCTCGACGCTCCCGCCGGCCGGCTGGGTGCAGCTCTCCGCGTTCTACAACAGCAGCTGCCAGTACTCCGCCGTCCCCAGCTTCAACAACAACTCCTGGCAGATCAAGCGCGTCTCCTGACGCCCCCGCGGACAGCGCGCCGACGGCCCACCGGTCCCGCACCGGCGGGCCGTCGGCGCGTCGCGGCCCCGGCGGGCGGCAGACTGGGCCCACCTGTCCGCCGCCCGCCCGGGAGACCACCGCCATGCACCAGCGCCTGCTGCGCCTCACCGGCGCCGCCACCGCCGTCTACGGAATCGCCGTCGCCCGCCGGCCCGCCCTGCTCGCCCGCCCCTCCGGCCTCACCGCCCCGGACGGCACGGTGCCCGCGCCGGTCGCCGCCTGCCTGCGCCCGCTCGCCCTGCGCGACGCCGCCTGCGGCCTCGCCATGGTCCTCGCCCCGAACGACGCCGCGCTGCGCACCGCGACCGCCGTGCGGATCGCCTCCGACCTCGGCGACGCCGCCCTGCTCGCGACCGCCCTCCCGGCCCGGCGGCACCGGGTGATGGCGGTCGCCGTCTCCGTCGGCTGGGGCGCGCTCTCGGTGGCCGGACTCCTGGCGCGGCCCCGGGGTCTCTCCGCGGGTCAAGTCTCTTGACCGTCGAGAGATATGATCCGGGCTGTCCGCCACCCAGCCCACGTCCGGAGGGCGCCCCGCCATGCCCGCTGACCGTCCCGCCCCCGCCGCCCCGGCCGCCCGGCCGCGCCGCGCCCGGCTGCTCGTCCCGCTCGCCCTGCTGATCGTCTGGCTCGGTCTCGGCGGCGCCTTCGGCTCCTACGCGGGCCGGCTCGGCGAGGTCGCCACCAACGACCGGGCCGCCTTCCTGCCCCGCAGCGCCGAGTCCACCGAGGTCGCCCGGCTCGGCGCGGACTTCCGGGCCGGGGACGCCCTGCCGGTCGTCGTCGTCTGGGAGAGCCGCACCGGCCCCCTCGACGACGCCCGGCGCGCCGTCGCCGAACAGGCCCTGCACGACGCCGCCGCGCTGCCCGGCGCCACCGGACGCGTCTCGCCCGCCCTCCCCGCCGCCGACGGGCGCGCGGTGCAGGGCGTCGTCCAGCTGCGCGCCGACCTCGGCCGCGAGACCGGCGACACCGTGCGCGCCGTCCGCGCGCTCGCCGAACGCGTCCCCGACACCACCGTCGGCCTGGCCGGACCCGCCGCCATCCTCGCCGACCTGGGCGGCGCCTTCGCCGGCATCGACGGACTGCTGCTCGGCGTCGCGCTCGGCGTCGTCCTGCTGATCCTGCTCGCCGTCTACCGCGCCGTGCTGCTGCCGCTGCTGGTCATCCTCGGCGCCGTCTTCGCCCTCGGCATCGCCTGCGCCCTGGTCTACCTGCTCGCCGACCACGGCCTGGTCACCGTCGACGGCCAGGTCCAGGGGCTGCTGTCGATCCTCGTCATCGGCGCCGCCACCGACTACGGCCTGCTGCTCTCCGCCCGCTTCCGCGAGGAACTCCACCTGCACGGCGACCGGTTCGCCGCGATGCGCACCGCCTGGCGGCAGTCCGTCGAGCCGATCACCGCCTCCGGCGCCACCGTCGCCCTCGGCCTGCTGGTGCTGCTGCTCTCCGGCCTGACCAACAACCGGGCGCTCGGCCCGGTCGGCGCCATCGGCATCGGCTGCGCCGTGCTCTCCGCGCTCACCTTCCTGCCCGCCGCCCTGGTGCTGGCCGGGCGCGCCGCCTACTGGCCGGCCCGGCCCGCCGCCGACGGCCGGGCCCCGGTGCACGCCGTCTGGGCCCGGGTCGCGGCGCTGGTCGCCCGCCGACCGCGCGCCCTGTGGGCGGCGAGCCTGGCCGTGCTGGCGGCGCTGGCCGCCCTCGCCCCCACCCTGGACGCCGGCGGGGTGCCGCAGAGCGAGCTCTTCGTCAAGGCCCAGCCCTCGGTGGCCGGCCAGCGGATGCTCTCCGCGCACTTCCCCGGCGGCAGCGGCAACCCCGCCGTGGTGATCGCCGCCGCCGACCGGGCCGAGGCCGTCACCGCGGCGACCGCCGCCGTCCCGGGCGTGGCCGGCGTACGTGCCACCGCCGCCGGGGCACCGGGCGGCGCGCCGCTGGTCGTCGACGGCCGGGTCCGGCTGGAGGCGACGCTCACCGACCCGGCCGACAGCGACGCGGCGATCGCCACCGTCCACCGGCTGCGGCAGGCCGTGCACGCCGTCCCGGACGCGCGGGCGCTGGTCGGCGGCTACACCGCCCAGCAGGACGACACCCGGACCACCGCCGCGCACGACCGCCGCCTCATCACCCCGGTGGTGCTGCTCTGCGTGCTCGCCGTCCTCGTCCTGCTGCTGCGCTCGCTGGTCGCACCGGTGCTGCTGGCCGCCACCGTCGCGCTCTCCTACCTGGCGACGCTCGGCGTGAGCGCGGTGGTCTTCCCGCACGTGTTCGGGTTCTCCGCGGTGGACCCCTCGGTGCCGCTGTACGGGTACGTGTTCCTGGTCGCGCTCGGGGTCGACTACAACATCTTCCTGATGACCCGGGTGCGTGAGGAGGCGCTGCGCTCCGGCACCCGGGAGGGGGTGCTGCGCGGGCTCACCGCCACCGGCGGGGTGATCACCTCGGCGGGCGTGGTGCTGGCCGCGACCTTCGCCGCGCTCGGCGTGATCCCGCTGGCCTTCCTGGCCCAGATCGCCTTCATCGTGGCCTTCGGCGTGCTGCTGGACACCCTGCTGGTGCGCTCGCTGCTGGTGCCCGCCCTGGTGCGCGACCTCGGCGACCGGGTCTGGTGGCCGGCCCGCACCGGCCGAGCGGCGGCCGTGCGCCCGGTGCCGGCGGTCGCGGAGCCCGCCGGTGAGCGCGTGGGCCCGGGGATCTGAGCGCGGGCGGCGGGCTGAAGGCGGCCGGCGGACGGTAGGCGGTGGGCAGTGGCCGACGGAGGGCGGCCGGCGGCACCGTTAGGCTGAACGGGTCAGCCCGACGTCGTACGCAACCGGAGAACACGCCTTGGCGGAGCAGGAGGACCAGCAGGGGTCGCACGGCACGCCGGAGCTCGGCCGCCTGCTCCAGGACCTCGCCTCCGAGATGAACCTGCTCGGCCACGGCTTCGCCGCCGCCAGCGGCCTGCACACCACCGACGTCCAGGCCCTGCTCGCGATCATGCGCGCCGGAAGCGGCGCCTCCGCCGGGGACCCGGCCGCGTCCCCGGGGATCACCCCCGGGCGGCTCGGCGAGGAACTCGGTCTCTCCTCGGGCGCCGTCACCGCCATGCTGGACCGCCTGGAGCGGGCCGGGCACATCCGCCGCACCCGGGACGCGGCGGACCGGCGGCTGGTCCTGGTGCACTACCTCCCCGGCGCCGGCCGGATGGCGGCCGAGTGGTTCGCGCCGGTCGCCCGCCGCACCGAGACGGTGCGCGCCGAGTTCACACCCGCCGAGCTCGCCGCCGTCGCCCGCTTCCTCGGCCGGATGACCGGCGAACTGGAAGGCCTGCGCCACTCACGCTGAGCCGCCCGGCGGACCGTCCCGGCGGTCCCGGGGTTCACGCGCGGCCCGCTCGGTGATCCGCCGCGCCATCCCGCCGAAGACCACGGCGTGGAACGGCGCCACCGCCCACCAGTACGCGTGCCCGGCCAGCCCGCGCGGGTGGAAGAGCGCCCGCTGCCGGTAACGGCTGCCGCCCCCGCCGTCCGGGGCGACCGTGAGCTCCAGCCAGGCCGGGCCGGGCAGCCGCATCTCCGCGCGGAGCCGCAGTAGCCGCCCCGGTTCGATCTCCTCCACCCGCCAGAAGTCGAGCGACTCGCCGACCCGCAGCCGCGCCGGGTCCCGCCGCCCGCGGCGCAGCCCCACGCCGCCGACCAGCCGGTCGACCCAGCCGCGCACGGCCCAGCCGAGCGGGAAGGAGTACCAGCCGTTCTCGCCGCCGATCCCCTCCACCACCCGCCACAGTGCCGCCGGATCGGCGTCCACCCGCAGCTCCCGGACGTCCTGGTAGAGGCTGCCGCCGGCCCAGTCCGGGTCGGTCGGCAGCGGGTCGCTCGGGGCGCCGGGGAGCGAGGCCGAGGACCACCGGGTGGCGACGTCCGCGTCCTGGATCCGCCGCAGCGCGAGCGCGACCGCCGCGTCGAAGCCGACGCCGCCGTCCGGCGGCGGGGGCAGGTACCGGTCGAGGTCGTGCTCGCCGCGGACCACCTCGTACCGCAGCGACTCCACCAGCGGGCGCGCGATCGATCCCGGGACCGGCGTCACCAGGCCGACCCAGAGGCTGGAGAGCCGCGGGGTGAGAACGGGGACGGCGAGGATCAGCCGGCGCGGCAGTCCGGCCACCGCCGCGTAGCGCTCCATCATCCGCCGGTAGGTCAGCACCTCCGGCCCGCCGATGTCGAAGGCGCGGTTCACCCCGGGCGGCAGCGTGGCGGCCCCGACCAGCAGCCGCAGCACGTCCCGCACGGCGATCGGCTGGATCCGGGTGTCCACCCAGCGTGGGGTCACCATCACCGGCAGGCGCTCGGTGAGGTGGCGGAGCATCTCGAAGGAGGCCGAGCCCGAGCCGATGATCACCGCCGCCCGCAGCTCGGCGGTCGGCACGCCGCTGGCGCGCAGCACCCGGCCGACCTCGACCCGCGAGCGCAGGTGCGGGGAGAGCCGCCCGGCCGGCACCCCGGCGGGGGCCAGCCCGCCCAGGTAGACGATCCGGCGCACCCCGGCCGCCGCCGCGGCCCGGCCGAAGGCCGCGGCGGCGGCCCGGTCGGTGGCCTCGAAGCCGGGGCCGGTGCCGAGCGCGTGCACCAGGTAGTAGGCCACGTCGACGCCGTCGAAGGCGCCGGTCAGGCTCTCCGGGCGGGTGACGTCCCCGGCGGCGGCCTCGACCCGGTCGCGCCACGGGTGGTCCCGCAGCCGGTCCGGGTCGCGGACCAGGCACCGCACGGCGTGGCCGGCGTCCAGCAGCTCCGGCACCAGCCGGCCGCCGATGTAGCCGGTGGCCCCGGTGACCAGGCAGCGCGGCGGGCCGGGCGGAACGGGGTCGGTGGCATCGGTCACGGCGGCTCCCGGGAGACGGTCGGCGGTCGCCACGATGATCTCCGCCGCGGACCGCACCCGCACCGGGGCGGCCGCGCTGCCGCCCGTCCGGCGCAACGGTGCGGCCCGGCCGGCCGCCACCGGGGGCGACGGAGGAGGCGACGGAGGAGGGCGGCTGTCACACATCCGGCCGCTGTCCGGTCCTTAGGGATGACCGAGCGGCGTGGTCCGTGACGCCGCCGAGGTCTCTTGATCGGCTCTCTACAGGAGGAGAACATCATGAGTCGGGTCCACAGCACCACACACCCCCGCGCGACGGGGCACGACGAACTGGTCCCGTCGCGCTACGCGCTGAAGGTCGGCGACATCGACGTCCTGGTGATCAGCGACGGCGTGCTGCCGATCTCCCCCGCGACACTGGCCACCAACGCCGCCGAGGCCGAGCTGTCGGCCTGGCTCAGCGACATGTTCCTGCCGCAGGCCCTGATCGACTGGCCGCTGAACGTGGCCGTGGTGCGCAGCGGCGGCCGGACCGTCCTCGTCGACTCCGGGCTGGGGACGGAGTTTCCGGGCTTCCCGCGGGCCGGGCAGCTGGCCATGCGGCTGGAGGCCGCCGGGGTCGATCCCGCGTCCGTGACCGACGTGGTGCTCACCCACCTGCACATGGACCACATCGGGGGGCTGCTCGTCGACGGGCTGCGGGGCCGGCTGCGGGCGGACCTGCGGGTCCACCTGGCGGCGGCCGAGGCGGAGTTCTGGGCGGCGCCCGACTTCTCCCGCACCGCCATGCCGGCGCCGGTTCCGGAGGTGCTCCGGACGACCGCCGCGCGCTTCCTGGACGTGTACCGCGGCCAGTTGCGGCCGTTCGAGAAGGAGTACGAGGTGGCGCCGGGCGTGCTGATCCGCCGCACCGGCGGTCACACGCCCGGCCACAGCATCGTCCGCCTGGAGTCCGGCGGCGAGCGGCTGACGTTCGCCGGTGACGCCGTCTTCCAGTGCGGGTTCGACAAGCCCGAGTGGCACAACGGCTTCGACCACGATCCGGAGGAGTCGGCCCGCGTCCGGACCCGTCTCCTGGAGGAGCTGGCGGCGAGCGGCGACCAGCTGGTGGCCACCCACCTGCCCTTCCCGTCCCTCTGCAGGGTGGCGGCCGCGGGCAACGCCTTCCGTTTCGTGCCGATCGTCTGGGAGCACTGACCGCCGCCCCCGGCGATCAGTCGCGGGGCCGGACACCACCGGCGGTGTCCGGCCCCGCCTCCTGCGGCCGGTGTTCCCTCGCCCGAACGGCGCAACGGGAGCGGCCCGGGCCGGCGGTCCGGGCCGCAGGGCCCGGGGCCGTCCGCGTCGGAACGGCGTAGGGCGGAAGGGGCCCTTGGTCCCGCCGGTTCAGCCCCTTGGCCCCTGGCGGATCGCCCGGCCGGGGGAGATGCTCCTGGTACAGCCGATCGGACGACAGGGGTCCGGTCGGACCGCGCCTTCGGACGAGGTGAACCGGCGTGCGGCATGCCACCGTCGAATCAGTGATGACCAGTCCTGTGGTCCGGGTCGCTCCCGAGACCGGCTTCCGGGAGATCGTCGCGCTGCTGACCGAGTACGACATCACCGGTGTGCCGGTGGTGGACGGCGAGGGCCGGCCGCTCGGCATCGTCTCGGAGGCGGACCTGCTGCTCACCCTGGCCGCCCAGGAGGACCAGGGGAGCCTGCTGCCACCGCCGGACCTCTCCCGGACCGGTCCGGGCGGCGCGGTCACCGCCGCCGACCTGATGACCGGACCGGCGGTCTGCGTCACCCCGGAGACCAGCGTGGTCGCGGCGGCCCGGCTGATGAGCCGGCACGGCGTGAAGCGGCTCCCGGTGCTGGACGAGGAGGGCCGGGTGTTCGCCATGGTCAGCCGGGGCGACCTGCTGCGGGTCTTCCTGCGCGAGGACCGGGTGATCCGCCGGGAGATCGTCGAGGAGGTGCTCGGCCGGATCGAGGGCGTGAGCCCCGCCCAGGTGGGCGTCGAGGTCGACCAGGGGCGGGTGGTGCTCAGCGGCACCGTGCCCGAGCCGCACCTCGTCCCGATCGTGCTGAACCTCTGCCGCTCGGTCGACGGCGTCGTGTCGGTGACCGACCGGCTGAGCGCCGACACCTTCGGCGGCGAGGGCCCGGGAGAGGGGCCCCCGGCCGGACCGGAGGACGCGCGCGACGGTGACGCGCGCGACGGTGACGCACGTGGGAGCGACGCGCCGGCGCCCATCGGCTGACCCCGCACGCCGGCACGCCCGCGCACCCGCACGCCCGCGCACCGGTCCGCTTCCGCGCCGTCCGACCGGGGCCGGCGCTGGACCCGGAGCGTCCGGTTCGAATATCGCGGTACGTACCGGGTATCTCACCCAGGGTGTGCGGTGGTAGCGGGCCGCCGCGCCGCCGGGGACCGGGGAGGCAGCCGTGGCCGTCGTGTTCGACGCGGACTTCACATCGACCAGCCAGTGGGTCGCGGGGCGCAGCAGCGCCTATCCCCGGATGGGGCCGACCAACCGGGGTGACCACAAGCTCGACTTCCTCAGCCGCGCCTACTGCCCGGACGGCCTGTTCACCGCGACCCGGCGGCTCGGCGGCGACCTGTGGACGTGCAACCTCTTGACCACCGAGGGCAGCCCGGAGGGCTTCCAGGCCCGCACCGGTGACACCCTGAGCGCACGGGTCACCCTGCCCCTGGAGCTGGGCGCCTGGCCGGCGATCTGGACGTGGCGCGACGGCGGCAACGAGATCGACGTGTTCGAGTACCACCCCGACAACCCGGACCTGCTGGAGATCTCCAACCACGTCCGGGGCGGCTACCGGTACTGGCACGGGGCCGAGGCCGGCATAGCCCCCGGCGCCACCTTCGACCTGCGGACCGTCTTCGGCGCCCACTCGGTGGACTGGTTCGTCGGCGACACCCTCGTCCACGCCGACCACCGCGGTGTCGGGCCCGACTGGCACGCCTACCTGATCGTCAACCTCTCGGTCGCGGACGGCACGTACCACACCCGTCCGCCGGTCTACGGGCCCGACCGGCTCGGCTGGACCTGCCACAGCCTCCGGGTCGAGCGCGGCGCGCCGGACCCGGAATCTCCGCGGCACCCGTGAACGGGGGCGCGTGGGCGGTGGCGCGCCTTGGCCGCGGTGCCCGTGCGCGGTGCCGACGGGCGGCGCCCTACGGCGGGAACGTCGCGGTGATCATCCGGCGCGGTCCCGAGCGCTGGAACCAGACCACCCGGCGGTACGGGCCGATGTACGCGGGGTGCGTCACATAGAGGTCGTCGCGCGGCGCGGCCTCGTTGCCGGGCGCGAGCGCGGCGTCGACCGCGTCGGCGGCGATGGAGCGCAGCAGTGCGTGCGCGGTCGCCGCGGCGGCTTCCGGGGCGATGGCCAGCGCGGTGAGTTCGAACCAGAGCGCCGTCGAGACGTAGCCGATGGGGGAGTAGCCGAGGGCGGGATGGGGGCGGCGGTCCTGGTAGCGGAGCAGCACCCCGGCCGCGACGAGGCGCTCACGGTCGTCGGCCGGCGGGTGGTGGTTCATGGGGCGAACGCTACCGGGCCCGGCGCGGGCGGGGCCGGGCCCCGGGGGTTTCCCGGTCCGCCGGGGGCCGTCGGCGTATGCTCGCCGGCGCCTCGCGCGTGGGCCCGGCGCCGCCCTGGCGCGGCCCGCTTCCTCACGCCGCTCCGACGGGCGCCGGCGCACGATGGTGGTGAGGCGCCGATCGCCCAGGTGCGGGCCGGCCGTCACGGCCGCCGCCCGTCGGCCGGGGCGGTGAGGAGGTCGTGATGACGCACTGGAACGGCCACGGCTACGGGCACGGGCTCGGGGGCTGGGGCCTGGGTCTGATGGCGTTGGGGCTGCTGCTGGTCGTGCTGGCGCTGGTGGCCGTCGCGGTGGTCCTGGCCCGGCAGTCGCGCTCGGCCGGGCCGCCGTCCAAGGGGCCGTGGGCCGCCGGTCCGGCGGGGCCGGCGGGCGGGGCGCCGCCGCTGCCGTTGCCCGAGCAGGTGCTCGCGGAGCGGTTCGCGCGCGGCGAGATCGACGCCGAGGAGTACCGGCACCGCCTGGCCGTCCTGCGCTCGGCGGGTGGTGGAGCGGGCGGTGGACCGGGGGGCGGGGCCGGTGCGGGGCCCGGTGCCGGGCCGCCCGGGTCTCCGCCCGTCCCGCCGTCGCCCCCGCGTCCGCCCGAGGGGCCGGCCGGCTGACGCCGGGCCCCTCGGGCCGTGGACCGTCGACCGCCGATGTGCCGACCGGTCGACCACTGGACTGCTGGACTGCTGGACTACTCGACGACGAGCTCGACCGGGATGTTGCCCCGGGTGGCGCGGGAGTAGGGGCACACCTCGTGCGCCTTCTTGACCAGCAGCTCGCCGGTCTCGCCCGCGAGCGCCTCGGGCAGCTCGACCCGCAGCACCACCGAGAGGCCGAAACCCTCGCCGTCCCGGCCGATGGACACCTCGGCGGTCACCGAGACGTCGCCGGTGTCCACCTTCGAATGCCGGCCGACCAGGCCCAGCGCGCTGGCGAAACAGGCGGCGTAGCCGGCCGCGAACAGCTGCTCCGGGTTGGTGCCCTGCCCGCTGCCGCCGAGGCCGGGCGGCATCGCCAGGGCGAGGTCGAGCTGACCGTCGGAGCTGACCGCGCGGCCCTCCCGGCCGTTGGCGGTGGCGGCTGCGGTGTAGAGCGCGTCCATGTCCGTTCCTTCCGTCCTGCGGTACGAGGTCTCGGTCCGGCGGTCCGGGCGGGCCGCCTGCCGGAAACAAGTAGAGCACGCAATTCAATTGTGCACAACTCAATAGCGTGTGCGGCATCGCTACCATGGACCCATGACCGCGCTGCCCGACGTGCCCGACGTGCCCGACGACACCGATCTGCTGCGCCTGGACCGGCAGATCTGCTTCTCGCTGAACGCCGCCTCCCGCGCCTTCGGGGGCGTCTACCGGGTGCTGCTCAAGGACCTCGGCCTGACCTATCCGCAGTACCTGGTCATGCTCGTCCTGTGGGAGCACGGGGACCTGCCGGTCAAGCGGATCGGTGAGTACCTGCGGCTCGACTCGGGCACCCTCTCCCCGCTCCTCAAGCGGCTGGAGGCGGCCGGTCTGGTGCGCCGCGAGCGCAGCCCCGAGGACGAGCGCTCGGTCACCGTCAGCCTCACCGGTGAGGGTGCCGCGCTGCGCGAGCGCGCCGGCCGGGTGCCGCGCCGCCTGCTCGCCGCCACCGGGCTGCCCGTCGAGGAGCTCTCCGCCCTGCGCGCGCTGCTGGACCAGGTCACCCTCGCCCTCGACACCGCCGTCCCGGGGCTTGCCGCGGACGAGTGAGCCGACCGGTCGGCGGTGGGGCGGAGGGTGGCCGGCCTCGGGGGCGGCCTCAGCGCCCGGCCGCCCTCCAGGCGCCGAACGGGCTGTCGGCCCCCGGTTCGCTCTGCCGCGCGGTGCGCAGGACGGCGTCCGGTCCGAGCGCCAGGACGACCCGGCGGCCGGTGGCGTCGAGGGCCACGGCCGGCGCGCCGACGATCAGTCGGCCGAGGTCGGACCACCGCGCGGCGAAGCCCCGGTCGGGCGCCGACCGCGAGGCCAGGCTGATCCCGCCCGCGCCGTTGCGGATGGCCACCGTCGTGCGGCCGTCGGTTCCGGTCACCGCGGCGACGCCCTCCAGCCCGGCCGGGCCGCCCAGCGACTCGGGGGTGGTGGTCCAGGAGCCGCTCGCCCGCTCGTGCCGGGTGACGACCTGTCCGGTGCCGGCCTGGTGGAAGAACAGCTCCAGCCGGCCGTCGGCGGTGCGGCCCACGGTGACCGGTCCGGCCGGGGGCGGGCCGAGGAAGGCGGCGTCCCGGACGAAGGAACCGCCGGGCTCCGACTGCCGCCAGTGCCCGATGCCGTCCCCGGTCGGCGCGAACAGCTCGATCCGTCCGTCGGCGGCGAGCGTGGCGGCCAGACCGTCCCGCACCCGGGTGCCGCCGAGGTCGGCCCACTGCGCCGGCCAGCCGCCGTCCGGCAGTTCGCCGAGCGCGCTGACGCCGCCGCCGGCGTTGCGGACGAAGACGGTCAGCCGGCCGTCGCCGCCGAGGACCGGGACGGGGCTACCGATGAGCTCCGGGGTGGCGGGGTCGGGATTGCCGAGTACCGTCCACTCGCCCCAGGTGCCCGGAGCGGTCTGGGCGACGGTGACGATCGCGTCGTCGCTCAGCCGGATGCCGAACAGGTGGAGCAGTCCGGCGGCGTCGCGCGCCACCCCGAGCGCGGCCGTGAGGCCCTCGCTGCCGGGGACCGGCACCGGCCCGCCCCACTCGCCGCCCGGCTCGGACTCGCGCCAGGCCTGCACCTGGTTGTCGAGCACGGCGAAGGCGTTCAGCGCGCCGGTGGCGTCCTGGGCCGCCCAGGCGGTGCCGTTCGACCACCGCGGATACTGCCGGGACGGGAAGTCCGCGTAGAAATTCGGCTCCTCCGGATTCGGCTTCGGGTCGTACTTCCCGGAATACCCGCCGCCGGTCGGTGGACGCTTCGGCCCGAGATAGGCGAGAAAGGTCTTCTTCTTCTCCTTCGCGGTACTCGCGGGCAGATTCGGCGGGTCCATCCGGACGTTGTAGTCGCGGTAGTTACGGAGGATCAGCCGACCGTTCCCGTCCGGCCCGTGATAACCGCGTGCGGCCTTTCCGGCGAATCGCGCGGCGGAGATGTGGTCGGCGTGGTCGGCGGGATTGAGCGGATTGCGGTCGTAGTCGTACGGCACGCGCGGGTCCTGGGCGAGCAGCACGGTCGGGCGGAACCGTTCCATCAGCTCGGTCAGTGCGGCGACGATGTCGTCGTGGGTGTAGTCCTGGTCCGCGTACGCGGGGTCGCACTGCCCGTCGGCGGGCAGGCTGCCGAGCGTGGCCTGGTGGGAGGGGCCGCCGGGGCCCTCGGTGGTCAGGCCGAAGAGGGTGGTCCGGCCCTCGCTGAGGGGGTAGGTCCCATTGCCGCCGTCGTGCAGCCTGAGGAACACCAGCTTGATCTGCGGAGCCTGGTCCAGGGTGTCGATCTGGACGGTCTTTCCGCTGGTCAGCCGGACTGCGGCGGTGTTCCAGCTGGGCTCCGCCACGCCGGCCAGGCGGGCGTGCGCGGCCCGTGCGCCGGCGTCCCGGCTGGCCGAATAGGCACACGGGTCGGCGAACCGGGGGTCCGTCCCCTCGCCGCCGGTCAGGTAGACGGTGACGGAGGGCGCGGCGTACTGCCGGTTCAGGTCCGGGTTCATGAAGAGGATGTCGTCGTCCTGGTGCGCGACGATCTGCATGAACGATTCTTCGCCCGGTGCGGCGGGGGCGACGGCCGCGGCCGGCTCGACCGGTTCCGCCGGGGCGGCGCCCGCCGGTGCCTGGGGCGTGCTCAGTGCGGCAGCCAGCAGCGTGCCCATGGCCTTCGGAAATCGCATCGCACCCCCGGTCTCCTCGCCCCCGAGCAGGAGATCGGTGGTATCGCCCGGTCGGCCCGGAACGGACTATCCCCAAGGTGATCGGCCGGCGTCAAATTCCGGTCGGCGAACCCCGCCGATCGTCGGGGGACGGGTCGGGCGTCAGCCCATGAATCACCCTTCGTCGACGAATCAAGGCGTACTGGTCATTGCATGAAATAGCGGGGCAAATCAGACAGTCGGCGAATGGGTCGTGAATCCCGGAGAGCCGTGTGCGGATGACACCGGCCGGGCGGCCGGGGTGGTGGCGGGCGCGCCGACGCCCGGCCGGGTCGGGCCCGGCCGGGCGCTCAGGTGTCGGAGCCGGTGATCGTCGGCCGGTGTTCGTCAGCCGGTGGTCCGCTCGTTCAGGCAGAGGATGTTGCCCTCGCTGTCCTTGAACCAGGCGGCGCGCATGCCCTCGGCCTCCACGACGCCGTCGACGGTCTTCAGGCCGGGCAGGTCGTACTCCTCGAACACGACGCCCTTGCCGCGCAGGGCGGCCATCTCCGAGTCCAGGTCGGGGACCTTGAAACTGGCCAGGGTGTGAGCGGCCTGGCCGCCGCTGGGTGTCTCGTAGATGCCGAACTCGGTGCCGCCGCACTCGAAGGTCAGGTCGCCCTCCGGGCCGGCGTCGGTGAGCTTGAGGCCGAGGGTGTCGGTGTAGAAGGACTTCGCCCGGGCCAGGTCGGTGGCAGGGATGATCGCCACCAGGGGTGCGTCTCCAAGCATGCTGATCGCCTCCTCGTCCTTCCAGCGTAGGTACGTCGGCCCACCGCGGGCCACGCCGGACGCCCGGAATGTCCCGGTGTGTCCGGCGGGCGACGGGGCGTCACGCCGGGGCGAGGCGCCAGAGCGACGTCACCTCGGCGGCGCGGGCGGCGGACTCGGCCGCGCGGCGGTGCCGGGGGCGGGTGTCCAGCCTCCCGGCGACGCGCAGACCGGCGGCCGCGAAGGCGGCGAGCAGATCGTCCCGGGAGCGCAGGCCCAGGTGTTCGGCGAGGTCGGAGAGGACCAGCCAGCCCTCGCCGCCGGGCGCGAGCCGCTCGGTCAGCCCGCCGAGGAAGCCCTCCAGCATCCGGCCGCCGGGGTCGTACACGCCCTGCTCCAGGGCGGAGGTGGGCTCGGCCGGCAGCCACGGCGGATTGCAGACCGCCAGGGCGGCCCGCTCCCCGCCGGGCGGATAGAGCCCGGTGCCGGCCGGCCGGATGCGGTCGGCCAGCCCCAGCCGGCGCGCGTTGTCGCTGGCGCAGGCCAGGGCGCGCGGATTGGCGTCGGTGACCAGCACCCGGCCGGCCCCGCGCCGGGCCAGGACGGCGGCCAGCACTCCGGTGCCGGTGCCGAGGTCGAACGCGGTGCCGCCGCCCGTTGCGGCGGCGGGCAGCGGCGCCCGGGCCACCAGGTCGACGTACTCGCCGCGGACCGGGGAGAACACGCCGTAGTGCGGGTGGACGCGCGCGCCGAGGGCGGGCACGTCCACGCCCCTCTCGCGCCACTGCCGCGCGCCGAGGACGCCGAGCAGCTCCCGCAGGGCGACCACCCGGGGCCCGTCGGGCGGGCCGTACGCCTCCCGGCAGGCCTGCCGGACGTCGGGTGCGCGGCGCAGCCGCAGGGCGTGGTCGGCCTCCAGCCGGACCACGAGGCGGCCGAGCAGCCGGGCGGTCCGGGCACGCTCCCGCCGCTGCTCGCGGAACTCCTCGCCAGGGGTGGCCGCGCCCGTGGCGCGCGGTCGGTGCGCGGCGCGTGCGGCCCGCCGGGTCAGGGCGGTGAGCAGGTGCCGGGCACCGTGGTAGTCGCCCTGCCAGAGGACGGCGACGCCGTCGGAGGCCAGGCGGTGGGCGGTGCCGGCCGGCATCCGGTCGTCGGCGAGGACGACACGCCCGGGCGGCGGCGTGCCGTTCTCGCTGTGCCACCGGGTGGCCAGAGCGGTGAACGGGATGACGGTCGTGACGGCGGTGGCGGTGGTGCTGACGGTGGTGTGCGCGTCGGTGCGGGTGGTTCCGGACACCGGGACTCCTCGTGGTCGAACGTGCGGGTGGGCACGAAGAACACGCCGACGAGGAGGGGAACGACGATGGGTCAGACGAGAGGTGGCTCCCCGGTCGGCGTGCGGACCGACAAGTCGCCGAGCACCAGGCCCGGTTCGGCGCAGCCTGTCATGAGCAGCCCTTTCGCTGGGATCACCCTCTGCGGGATCACGGCCACGCTGTCACGCGGAGTGGTCGCCCCGCAACCGGTTTTCGTCCGAGGCGCCGTCATCGGGCGCGCCCCGCCGGGTGTTCACGAGGCGGGGCGGCCCGCTGCCCGGTTCGGTGTTCACCACGGTCCGTTGCGGGTGGCGTTCCATTCGGCCTGCAGGGTCTGCAGTTCCAGGATCCCGAGGGCGGGGGTGGCGGGGTCCAGCTCGCGGTAGCGCCGGTGGAGGTTGGCCACGACGCGGTCGGCGTCCAGCCAGGTGGCGTACTCGGCCAGGTCGATCGTGGCGGCCGCTTCGGCGAGGCTCAGGCCCCGGGCGTGGGCGGCATCGGCCTGCTCGATCAGGTGGGTGAAGTAGCCCCGGACCGCTCGGATCCCGTCGGGGCCGGTGACGGGGCCGTGCCCGGGCACGACCGTGGGCGCGTCCAGGGCGAGCATGGTGTCGCAGGCGGCGATCCAGTTGGCGATGGGTCCGCGCCAGACGATCGGGGTGCAGCCGACGAAGAGCAGGTCGCCGGTGAACAGCACGCCCGCGTCGGGGACGTGCACCACCGAGTCGGCGCCGGTGTGCGCCGGGCCCAGGTTCAGCACCCGGACCTGCCGGCCGCCGATGTCGAGGGTCAGCTCGTCGTCGAAGGTGTCGTCGGGCATCCGCGGCCGGATCCCGCTGAAGTCGAAGGCGGCGAACCGTTCCTTCAGATAGGGGCTCAGGACCGGTCCGAGGTCGGCGACCTGGACGGCGGTCAGCATGTCCGGGGTCATCTCCTGGCGCATTTCCGCGGCGGTCTCCCCGGCCGCGACGATCCGCACGTGGTCGCCGAGCAGCTGGTTGCCGTGGGTGTGGTCGCCGTTGGCGTGGGAGAGGACCGCGTGCGTCAGGGGGTTCCGGTCGGTGATCGGCCGCATCGCGCTCAGCATCTCGCGGGTCAGGGGCAGGTCGAAGAGGGTGTCCACCAGCAGCGAGGCCCCCGATCCGGCGACCAGGCCGGCGTTGCTCCAGCCGTAGCCGCCGTCGGGCAGCAGCCAGGCCCACACGTCCTTGCCCACCTCGTGCAGTCCCCGGGTGTACGGCAGTGCCGACGGCGCCCGGTTCACCCGGGTCCGGGCGGCCCTGCGGTCGGCGCCGGGGGCGGGGCGGGGCGCGGGTCTCGCCCAGCCCCTCGACGCGCAGGGAGACGACGTCTCCCGGCTTCAGCCAGCCCCGGAAACCGGACAGGTCGCCCAGGTCGAGGTGCTCGATGAGGCAGCAGGTCGGCACGGTGCCCGATCCGAACACCTCACCCGGCCCGAGGGTGACCCCGCGGGAGGCGTAGGAGACGACTTCGCCGAAGCTCCAGTCCATCGCGTCGGTACGGCCGCTGCCGACCGGTTCGCCGTTGACCAGGGCGCTCGCCCGAAGGGCGATCCTCCCGTCCGGCGTCCGGTAGGGATCCAGCTCGTCGGGGGTCACCAGGTACGGGCCGAGCGTGGTGGCGCAGTCCTTCCCCTTGGCCTGCCCGATCCCCATCGGGGACTCCCGCAGCTGGAGGTCGCGGGCGGACCAGTCGGCGTAGATCGTGTAGCCGGCGATGGCCCGCTCGGCCTGCTGGGGCGTCAGGTCCCGGCCGCCCGCGCCGATTACGGCGGCGATCTCGAGTTCGAAGTCGAACCAGGCGCAGCCGGGAGCCATCGGCACGTCGTCGTAGGGGCCGATGACCGTGGTGGGGCAGGCGAAGTAGAACGCCGGGATCTCGTACCAGGAGTCCTTGAGGGCCCGGGACGCTCCCATCACCTGCTGACAGTTGCGCATGTGGTCGAGGAAGCAGAGGCAGTCGCGCAGCACGGGCGGCCTCGGGACCGGCGCGCGCAGCTTCGCCGCGGCCAGCGGGAGCATGTCGGCGGGCTTGCGAAGCGCCTCCTCGCCCGCCTCCCGCAGGCCGTCGGCTCCTCGTCCGAGCAGCTCGACGAGGTCGGTCCCCGGTGGCAGTGCGTGAATGCTGTCGTCTTCGACGACCCCGACCCTGTCCCCGTGCTCGGTCTTGAACGTGACCCACCGCATGGCTCGTCCTCCGTGGCTGTGCCGGTCTGTGCTGGCCAACATAGACTGTTCTGGCTGACTGGTAAATGGCTGGCTGGCCAATCGCCTACCCTGGGCGGGGAACAGGAACCAGACGGGGGATCATGGCGACGCGACGCACGGACACGACCCAGGAGAGCCGGCGGCTGCTCATGACGGCCGCGGCCGAGCTCTTCGCCGAACGCGGGTACCGGGGGACGACCTTCGCCGACATCGCCGAGCGGTCCGGGATCAGCCGCGGCTCCATTCCCTGGCACTTCGGCAACAAGGAGGGCCTGCTCGCCGCGGTCATCGAGCACCTGCTGGACACCGTCCGGGCCGGCTTCGGCACCCCCGAGCCCGGACCGGGCGCGCTCGACCGGGCGCTGCGGGAGGCCCTGACGTTCACCAGACAGCCCACGACCATGCTGTTCGTGACACTGCTGGCCGAGGCCGTCGACACCGCCTCACCCCTGCACCGGTGGTACGGCGACCTCCATCAGGCACTGCGCGAGCGGCTGCGGGCGTGCATCGACCCCGCCGAGCTCCCCGAGGGGGCCACCCAGGAGGACGTCGGCACGGTCATGCTCGCCATCGTCATGGGCCTGAACCAGCAGTGGCGCATCGCCCCCGAGGCCGTCGACCTCGACCACGCGTACGCCACGGTGGGGGCCCTGTTCCAGGCGGCCCTGGCGGCGCCGGCGGCCGGGGGCTTCCACGGCACACCGGGCGACGGTCCGTCAGCGCGCCCGGGCGGGCCGGCCGCGTAGGCGCGCTCGCCGCGCGCAGCGGGCGGGCCGCGTCACCAGGTGTGCGGGATCCGTTCCAGGACGCCGCCCGCGAAGACGTCGTACAGCGGCAGGGTCTCCAGGTGGACATAGCCGATGTGGCAGTCGCAGACCGGCAGCGGGCAGGGGCGCGGGGCGAGCCGGGCGCGGTAGGAGCCGTCGTAGAGGTTGCCGAGCTCCTCGCGGACGAAGTGGCAGCGGCGGACCGTGCCGTCGCCGTCGACCGACAGCACGGACTCGCCGGTGCGGCACGGGCGGCCGGCACTGGGGTGGGCGTTCCGGCTGAAGCCGAAGTGCGGGTCGAGGGCGGTCCAGTCGGCGGCCTCGGCGTCGGTGTAGGTGTACCCCTCGGCGGCGTTCACCCAGAGGTAGACCGCCGGCGACAGCTCGGCGCGCAGCCGTCGGGCCGCCGCCAGGTGCTCCGGCTGCCCGACCACCCCGATGCTGTACCGCGCACCGAGGGCGTCGAGTTCGCGGCACTTGGCGAGGAAGCGGTCCCGGTCGACCTGGCCGGGGTGGTAGGTGACCCAGAGCGCGAGGGTGGAGAGGTCCGCCTCGGCCAGCCAGGCGGTGCGGCAGCTGAGGTTGGTCTGGACGGCGACCCGCCGGACGTGCGGCAGCCGGCTCAACTCGACCATGGCGCGCCGGTACCAGGACCGCACCAGCCCCTCGCCCCAGGGGGTGAACAGCACCGCGACGGTGTCGCCGGTGCCGGCGCGTCCGGCCACCCAGCCGGTGAACCGCTCCAGCGCGGCCCGGTCGGCACGCAGTTGCCCGGGCGTGTCGCGCCGCTTGGCGAACGGGCAGTACGGGCAGTCGTAGTCGCAGGAGGCCAGCGGGCCCCGGTAGAGGATGCCGAGGTCGAGGGGGCGCCCCGCCGGGCCGTCGGCGGGCGGGCCTTCAGCGGGACCCGGAAGGCCGGTGGCCGGGCGACCGGTGGCCGGGAGGCCGTTGACGGCCGGGCCGGGGGCGGGCATGCCGAGGAAGGTCACTTGGCCTCGTATTCGGCCATCAGCGCGCGCACCTCGGGCGAGAACAGCGTCGGCCCGACGGCGTCCGAGTGCGCGAGGCCCTCGGGGGACAGCCGAAGGGCGTCACCGGTGCCCTCCGCGAGCCAGCCGCGGGCCGCGAACTCCGCCAGTTCGGCGGGGAAGTCCTCGGCCGGGGTGCTGCCGAAGCGGGCCCGGTACTCGGCGGGCGCCAGCCCCTCCGCCTGGAGCAGCGACTGCACGAGGTGCCGGCGCCGCGCCTCGGCCGGGGTCATCGCCCGGCCGACCACGGCGCGGTCGAAGGTCTCGGTGGCCACGTAGTCGTCGATGATGCGGCGCACCTCGGTGGCGTCCACCGCGTAGTCGAAGGAGTATTGCAGCCGCGAGGTGTAGGACCGGGCGCCGCAGCCGAGGCCGACCATGCCGTCGGTCTGGCAGGCGTACTCGCTCACCCCGGCCTGCGGCGCGGCCGCCCGGCGGAACATCCGCATCGACACCTGCTGGTAGCCGTGGGCGAGCAGGTGGTCGCGGCCGGCCCGGTAGAGCGCGAGCCGGCGGGCGTCCCACTGGGCCGGGCTCTCCGCCTCCCCGCGCCGGGCCAGTCCGGTCAGCGGGCGCACGTAGAGCGGGTAGAGGTACAGCTCCTCGGGCTGCCAGGCCAGCGCGGCGTCCAGCGAGTGGAGCCAACTGGCCTCGGTCTGGCCGTCGATGCCGTAGATGAGGTCGATGTTGAGGACCGGGATTCCGGCGTCGCGGATCCGGCCCAGCGCGGCCTCGACGTCGGCGCGCTTCTGCGGGCGGACCGCGGAGCGGGCCTCCGCGTCCACGAAGGACTGCACGCCCAGGCTCAGCCGGGTGGTGCCCCGCTCGGCGAGCACCGCGAGGCGGTCGGCCGTCGCGGTCGCGGGGGAGGCCTCCACCGACAGCGGGACCGCCCGCAGGTCGGCGCCCATCCGGTGCTCGGCGATGTCGCAGAGCCGCTCCAGCTCGGCGGCGTTCAGATAGGTGGGGGTGCCGCCGCCGAAGGCGGCGAGCGCGAACCGGGCGTCCTCGTCCAGCGCCGCGCGCACGGCGACCGCCTGCCGGTCGAGGGCGTCCAGGTAGGCGGTGGTCAGGCCGTCCGGACCGCCGATCCGGGTGAACAGGTTGCAGAAGCCGCAGCGCACCTCGCAGAACGGGATGTGCAGGTAGAGGGAGAGCGCGTGCTGCGGCTCGCCCGCCCACAGCTCGCGCAGCGGCGGTCGGTCGGGCAGCTCGCGGTAGGCCGTCTTGTGGGGGTAGGCGTAGACGTACGACTGGTACGGGGGCGCGTACGGCAGCTCGGTCACCGGGCCGGGCACGGCCGCGGGGGACGTGCCGGGCGCCGGCCGGGCGGGGGCGGTGGTCATGCGGACTCCTCGGCGGGCGTGGCGGACGGCGGCGTGCTCGCGGGGAGCGTGAAGTGGGCGTACGGCACCGTCCAGACCACCTCGTGGCCGATCCGGTGGCCGGTGTAGCCGTCCTCCCCGTAGGCCGTGCCGTGGTCCGAGCAGACGATCGCGAAGCACGGACGGCGGGCGCTCATCGCCGTGAACAGCCGGCCGATGTGGGCGTCCACGTACTCCAGGGCGGCGGCGTGGCTGGCCCGGCTGTCCCCGTGCTCGCGCGTCGCGCCGGGCAGGTGGAACCAGTTCGGCTGGTGCAGCGCCGGGACGTTGACGAAGAGGAAGAGCGGCTGCCCGGCGGGCTGCTCGGCGGCGACCCGCTCCGCGCAGGCGACCTGCTCCTCGAAGGAGGTGGGCGAGGGGACGCCCATCCGCGGTGACCAGTGGCTCTCCTGGAAGAGGCCGGGCAGCACCGAGCCGAGCGGGCCCTGCTTGTTGAAGAAGCCGACGCCGCCGATGCACACCGTGCGGTAGCCGGCGGCGGCGAGCGCGCCCGGCAGGTCCGGGGCGTCGAACACCCAGGTGCGCGGTGCGGTGCTCTCCGAACCGGCGAACCGGGCGGCGAACAGACGCGGGTGCGGTCCGTCGGGCGAGGCCGGGGTCGGCAGGAAGCCGGCCAGGATCGCCTGGTGGGCGGCGTAGGTGAAGCTGCCGGGGGAGTGCCGGCGCTCCCAGCGTCCGCCGGGGAGGTGGGCGGCCAGGTGGGGGATCCGGCCGGCGGCGGCCAGCTCCTCGGCGACGTCGAAGCGCAGGGTGTCGAGGGTGACGAGCAGCAGGTCGTGGCTGCCCACCACGGCGTTCATGTCGGGGGACTCGTCCGCGGGGGCCGTCCCGGCGGAGCCGGTGGGGTCCGCAGAGGTGTGGGCGTCGGGCTGGTGGTTCATCGGGGCTGTTCCGTACGTGGGTGGGTCGTCGGTTCCGGGGTGGCGGCGGCGGCGGTGGCGCCGAGCGCGGCGAGCTGGGCGGCGTAGGTGTCGAGGCCCTCGGCGGGCCCGCCGGGCAGGCCGGTGAGGCCGGGCAGCAGGTCGCCGAAGGCGTTGACCTCGCCGACCACCGCCCGCCGCCAGGCGGCGGTCGGCAGCACGTCGACGCCGACCATCGGGGAGTTCGGGAAGCAGGCGGCCGCCCGCTCCGCCGTCTCCAGCACGTCCGGCCAGGCCGCTCCGGCGGCCTCCCGGGCCAGCTCCAGGCTGCCCCGGGCGCCGCCGAGGTGGAGGTTGGTCATCGGCTGGGCGCTGGTGCGGACCACCGCGTGGGTGGCCCGTCCGGCGACCACGACGACCCGCAGGTCGGCCGAGCGGCCCGCCTGGGAGGCCTTCGGCACCCACTGCTCGACGTGCAGGCCGTCCGGGGCGAGCCGGTCGACCAGGTCCGCGACCAGCCGCTCCTCCTGGTAGCGCCGGACCCGCAGCGAGTTGTACAGCCGGCCGTCGGCGAGCTCCACCGAGGTGGTGGCGCGCATTTGGCCGCGCGGCCCGAACTCCAGTGCCACCACGCCCGACGCGGAGGAGCCGTGCGGCGGTTTGAGGAAGACCCGGCGCATCCCGGCGGCGTCCAGCCGGGCGCGGAGGTCCTCCCAGCCCGCGACCGAGGCCCCGCCGAGGGCGCGCGGCACCGGTACACCAGCGCGTGAAAGCAGCGCGTGCGCCTGCCGCTTGTCGAACATCACGGCGATCTCCTCCGGGTCTCCGAGCAGCCGCGTCCCGGGGGCCCGGGCCAGCGCGCGCAGCGCGGCCGTCACCCCGGCGTACCAGGCGGCTCCGCCCTCGACCCTGGTCGGCGCGTACCGCGCGCCGAGCGCCGGTCCGCGCAGCAGCGCGTCCACGGCCTCCTCCTCGCCGGGCGACTCGATCCGCAGCACGGTGCCCCCGGGCAGCCGGTACGTGCCGCGCAGCAGGTCGAGCCAGGGCAGGACGGCGGGCTCGGGCAGCCCGGCGGCCCGGGCGGCGGCCGCGAACAGCGTCACCCGGCGGTGGCCGGGGTTGCCGAGCACGGTCAGCCGCCCGTCCGGCGGGAGCCGGTGCTCCGGCCGGGCCGGACGGGGTGCCCGGGCCCGGTCGGAGCTCTGGGGGGTCGTCGTCAGCATCGGTGTCCGCCTACTCGGCCACCGCGACGTAGCGCCACTCGTCCTCGTCGTCCTCCTCGGCATCGGAGAGGTCGACGTCCACGCCCGGCAGCGCCTGGCGCACCCGCTCCTGCATGGCGTCGGTGAGGTAGTGGTGGTGCAGGTCGAGGGACTTGAGGTGGGTGAGCGGCTGGCCGTCCAGCAGTGCGGCCGCGCCCTCGTCACTCAGCACACCCATCGCCAGGCTCAGCGACTCCAGCCGCGGCACCACCGGGGCGTGCGCCACGGCGGCGGCGATCTCGTCCTGGAACTCGCTGTTCTCCAGCCCGAGGTGGCGCAGCGACGGCAGCCGGGTGCCGGCCAGGATCGGCGCGATGTCGTCGATGGTCGCGTCGCCGCCGTACTCGTCGACGCCGAACCACAGCTCCAGGCGCTCCAGCGCGGGCAGTTCGCTCGCCGCGACCGCCCGCACCACGTCGTCCGGAAGGCCACCGGACTCGAACCGCAGGGTGGTCAGCCGCCCGTGCTGCACCGGGTTGAGCACGAGCCCGTTGCCGCCGCGCACCACCAGGTCGGTGAGCTGCGGGAACGCCTTCAGCACCGGGGTGACGTCCGACATCTCCAGCCAGGAGATCTCGCAGTCCTCGGAGGTCACGTCGGCGATGTACAGCGCCTCCAGGGCGGGGAAGCGGTCGGCGTCGGCGACGATCCGGTCGAGCGTCTCGCGCACCGGCACGTAGTCCCGCACCCACCAGGGGCCGATCAGCAGGGCGCGGACGGCGGCGGGGTCGACCGCGGCGAGGAAGGCCGACCACAGCTCGTCGAAGCCCTGCTTCGAACCGTAGCCGACGGACAGCCGCCAGGCGGCGGTGTCCGCCGCCGGCAGTTCGTCGGTCAGCCCGCGCCGATCGTGCAGACCGGGCTCGCGGAGCGAGAGGTTGACGACCGGCAGGTGGAGGAAGTGGTCGCCGAGCTTGGTGATGAACACGGGTGCCCCTTGGCTGGCATGGCTGGCTGGTACTGGAGCGGGTGGTGGACGAGCGGGCCGACGCGTGGGCTACTCGGCCACGGCGACGTACTGCCACTGGTCGTCGGGCTTGCCGGGCTCGGAGAGGTCGATCGCCACCCCGGGCAGGGACTCGCGCAGCCGCTGCTGCACGGCATCGGTGAGGTAGTGGTGGTGCAGGTCGAGGGACTTGAGGTGGGTGAGCGGCTGTCCCTCCAGCAGCGCCGTCGCGCCCTGGTCGGTGAAGACGCCCATCGACAGGTTCAGCGACTCCAGCCGCGGCACCACCGGGGCGTGCGCGAGGGCGGCGGCGATCTCGTCCTGGAACTCGCTGTTCTGCAGACCGAGGTGGCGCAGCGCGGGGAAGCGCGCGCCGTCCAGGAAGGGCTCCAGGTCGGCCAGGACGGTGGTGCCGCCGTAGTTCTCCACCCCGAGCCAGAACTCCAGCCGCTCCAGCGCGGGCAGCTCGCTCGCCGCGACGGCCCGCGGCACCGCGCCGGGCAGGCCGCCCGACTCGAACCGCAGCGCCCGCAGGTGCTCGTGCCGCACCGGCTGGAGCATGGTGGTCCCGCCCTCCTCCGGTTCGTCGCAGCCGCCGCGCACGACCAGCTCGGTGAGCTGCGGGAAGGCCGTCAGCACCGGCGTCACGTCGGTCATGTCGATCCAGGAGATCTCGTTCTCCTCGTACGTGATGTCGCCGATGAACAGGCCGCGCAGGGCGGGCAGCCGCCCGGCCGCGCCGAGGATCGCGGCCAGCGGCTCGGCGAAGCTCTCCGGGCCGTCCTGCGACCACTCGCCGACCACCACGGCGGTCACCCGGGAGACGTCCACGCGGTCCAGGAACTGCTGCCAGCGCGTGATCCAGTTCTGATCGGCCTCGAACTCGACGGCGATCTTCCAGGCCGCGGCGGCCGGCTCGGGCAGCTCGGCGCCCTCGTCGACGGCCGTGACGAAGTCGAAGACGGGAAGGCCGTGGAACGCCTCGATGTGGTTGTTGACCGTCATGCGCTGCTCCTCGGAGGGGTCGGTGCGGGCCGAACAAGTGTCTACCAGCCCGGACCGACAATCCGGTGCCCGGGGCGTCGCCCGGGCGCGTTGCACGCGTCTCCCGGCCCGCCTCACCGGACCCGACCGGCGCGGCCGCCGCCCGGGGCACCGGGCACCGTTGTCAGACCCCTGTCCTATGGTCCGGGGCGTGGGAATCCGATGCGTCGTCGAGTCGGCGAGGGAGAACTGATGTTCCGTCAGGGAGATGTGCTGATGGTGCCGGTGGAGGAGTCCGCGGTGCCGGTGCGGGTGGGGTCGCTGGCCGCGCAGCCCAGGGACGCGCGGGGCCGGCTGGTGCTGGCGCTGGGCGAGGTCACCGGCCACGCGCACGCGGTGGTCGGTCCGGGGGAGCTGCGGCGCGAGTCCGGCCCGTTCGGCACCGCCTGGCTGCACCTGCCGGAGGGCGGCCGGGTGGTGCACGAGGAGCACGCGGCGATCCCGCTGCCCAAGGGCTGGTACCAGGTGGTCCGCCAGCGCGAGTACGTGCCGGGCGCGGTGCGCGTGGTCGCGGACTGACGGACGGCGGCGCGCCGGAGCGCGCGGACCGTGAACGGGGATCGGGGCGGGCGCGCGGCGCCCGCGGCACGGCCGGGCGGGGTGCCCGGGCGGGAACGGAGAGTGTGATGGTGACTGGACAGACGGCACCGGCCCCCGCGGCGGGCGGGCCCGCCGAGGCGACCGCCCGCTGGCGGGCGGCGGCGGCCGCGACCGGCCCGGCCGACCGGGCCGGCGTCGAGCGGGCGGTGCGGGCCGCGTACCGCGCGGTGGGCCTGGCCGAACCGGCCGAGGTCCGGTGGTTCGGCTCGCCGCTGGCGGCCGCGGAGGCGGCGCTGGAGCTGCGCGCGGCGGGCGCCGTGACGGTGCGCGAGGCGGTCCGGACGCTGCCGTGGGACGCGGTCCGCCGACAGGCGGTCGAGCGGACCGGCGCGGCGGGCTGGGCGCCGCTCTGGGCGCTGACCGGCGGCGAGCTCGGCCCGGTGACCAACACGCTCGCCGACCGGATCCGCGGCGCCGTCCTCGACCGGCTGGCGCCGGAGCCGGACACCGAGAACGACGAGGACGACGTGGTGGAGGCCGCCCGGGAGCGCCGGGTCGTCACCCGCCTCGCGCTGCTCGACGCCGTCCGCGGCCAGTTCGACGCGCCCTGGTTCGCCGCCTTCGAGGCGGCCGGGGTGCTGGGGGCGGCGCCGGACGTGCCGGACGCGCAGGCCGTGTCCGGCGGGCCCGAGGGTGCGGCGATCGCCGCGCTGGCGCAGGTCGCGCGCGGCGCCGGCTGGTGGTGGCCGTACGCGGACGTGGTGCTGGTCAGCGAGCGCCCGGTGGCGCTGCACCGCGACGAGGCGGGCCGGCTCGACCGCGCCGACGGCCCGGCCCTGGCCTACTCCGACGGCTTCGCCCTGCACGCCTGGCGGGGCATGCCGGTGCCTGCCGACTTCCTCGCCGGGCTCGGCGCCGTGACCGTCGAGCGGATCCGTACCGAGGAGAACGCCGAGCTGCGCCGCGTCCTGCTGGAGCACTACGGCTACGAGCGGTACCTGGCCGACTCCGGCGCCGTCCCGGTGCACCAGGACGAGACGGGTGTGCTCTGGCGGATCGAGTTGCCCCTTGACGAGCCGGTGGTGATGGTCGAGGTGGTCAACTCGACCGCCGAGCCCGACGGCACCTTCCGCACCTACTGGCTGCGGGTGCCGCCCAGCACCCTCACCGCCCGCGCGGGGGTGGCCTGGACCTTCGGCATAACCGAGGCGGAGTACCACCCGCAGCGCGAGACCTGAGCGGGTGGTGCTCCGCCGGACGGCCGGTCCCGGGCGGCGGCGCGGCCCGGGAGGCGTCGGGCCGGACGCGCCGGACCGTGTCGGGCCGTGCCGTGCCGTTGCCGGGCCGGTCACCGGAAGGCGGCGGCGTTCCGGCGGGCCCACGCGGCGAACGGCGTGGCCGCTCGGCCCAGCAGGTGCTCGATGTCCGGGCTGACCTGCCGTTCGGCGGCGGTCGGTTCGCCCAGGATGTCGAGCGTGCCGTCCGCGACGCTCTCCGGCATGACCGTCAGCAGGTGGCCGCGGGCCGCCTCGCGGCTCAGCTCGACGAAGCCCACCGGTTCGCCGAGCGCGGCCCCGAGCGCCTCGGCCTGCTCGCGCGGCGACACCGGCGCCGGTCCGGTCAGCACGTACGTCCGGCCGGCGTGCGCGGAGGCCCGCGGCCCGGCGGCCGCGCCACCGCGCAGGACGGCGGCGGCCACCTCGGCGAGGTCCTGCGGGTCCACCGTCGGCAGGGCGACGTCGCCGAACGGCGCGGCCACCGTGCGCCGGGAGCGCACCGGCTCGGCCCAGGCGAAGGCGTTCGAGTGGAAGCCGCTCGGCCGCAGCCTCGCCCCGCTGTTCGCCGGGCTGGCCGAGTGGTCCGCCGCCAACCTGGAACGCGTCGAGCGGGCCCGCCGGGCGTACGACGGCACCACCGCCCCTTGACCCTCACCCCGCGTCAGGGCGCACCGTGGAGGGCGTACACGGAACGCTGACGGACGGTACGGGGTGGGGGCGGCATGAGCTGGTCGGTCGGGCAGGTCTCGGGATTCGCCGGGGTCACCGTGCGGACACTGCACCACTACGACCGTACGGGCCTGCTCTCGCCCAGCGAGCGCAGCCCGGCCGGCTACCGCCTCTACGGCGAGGGCGACCTGGCCCGGCTCCAGCAGATCCTCTTCTACCGGGAGCTGGGCTTCACCCTCGATGAGATCGCCAGCATCCTGGCCGATCCGCAGGCCGACGCGCTCGACCGGCTGCGGGCCCGCCGCCAGGCGCTCACCGAGCAGATCGCCCGGCTGCAGAAGCTCGTCGAGGTGGCCGAGCGGGCGATCGAGGTCCGGCGCACCGGCGTCGAGCTGACCCCGCAGGAGCGGTTCGAGGTCTTCGGTGACGTGGTCTTCGACCTCAGCTACGCCACCGACGCCCACCTCAAGTGGGGCGACCGGGAGAGCCACCGGCAGGCGCTCGCCCGGGCCGCGGCCCACACCAAGGAGGACTGGCGGCGGCTGATGGCCGAGGCCGCCGACTGGCGCGCCCGGCTGCTCGCCGCCTTCGACGCCGGCGCGGCCCCCGACAGCGGGCCCGTCCTCGACCTGGCCGAGGAGCACCGCCGGCACATCGGCCGCTGGTTCACGCCCTGCCCGCCCGAGATGCACCGCAGGATCGCCGACGACTACGAGGCGGACGCCCGCGCCTTCGCCCTGGTGGTCCCGCCGGGCGAGCAGCGCCCCGGCCTGGCCCCGTACCTGCGGGCCGCCATCGCGGCCAACGCCCGACGCCTCCGCGCCCCGGGCCGGCCCGACGCACCCGGGGCCTGAGCCGCCCGCGCCCCGTGTCGCGCACCCGTACCCCCTGCCAAGGACACCCCATGGACATCCTGCTCACCGCCGCCGGTTCGTACGGCGACGTCGCCCCCTACACCGGCCTGGGCGCCCGGCTCCGCGCCGAGGGACACGCCGTGGCGCTGGCCGCGCCGGAGTCCTTCGGTCCGCTGGTCACCGCCGCCGGCCTGGAGTTCCGCCCGCTGCCCGTCGACCCGCGCGCGCCCGCCGGCGGGCGCTCCTCGCTGCTCGCCAAGGCCGCCGCCTTCGTCGACCGGCTCGGCGACGGCCTCGCCGACGCCGCCGCCCCCGGCGCCGACCTGCTGCTGTTCTCCGCCACCACCGCCCCGCTCGGCCGGCACCTCGCCGAGGCGATGGGCGTCCCCGGCCTGGACGTCCCCCTGCAACCGGTCGCCCCCACCCGGGAGTTCCCGCCGGTCGTGGGTGGCGTACGGTCGCTCGGCGGCTGGGGCAACCGGGCGGCCGGCGCCCTCGCCCGGCACGCCGTGGACCGGCTGCACGCGGACGCGGCTCGCCGCCTGCGGGCCCGTCTCGGGCTGCCCGCGCGCCCCCGGCGCGCCCAGCGGCGGCTCCGCGAGCGAGCGGGCGCGCCCGCCCTGCACGGCTTCAGCCCCGTCCTGCTGCCCCGCCCGGCCGACTGGCCCGAGGAGCTTGCGGTGGTCGGCAACTGGTGGCCCCACGAACCGGCCGGGGGCGGCCTGCCCGCCGCGGTGGAGGACTTCCTCCAGGCCGGCCCGCCGCCGGTGTTCGTCGGCTTCGGCAGCATGGCCGCGGGGGAGGGCGAGCGGCTGGGCGACCTGGTCGCACGCGCCCTGCGCCGGGCCGGCGTCCGGGGCGTGCTGCAGTCCGGCTGGGCCGGCCTCACCGCCGGAGGCGACGACCTCCTGACCGTCGGTGAGCTCCCGCACGCCCTGCTCCTGCCGCGCACCGCCGCCGTGGTCCACCACAGCGGCGCGGGCACGGCGGCCGCCGGCCTGCGCGCGGGCGTGCCGGCGGTCCCCGTCCCGGTCCTCGCGGACCAGCCGTTCTGGGCCGCCCGCCTGGCACGCACCGGCGCCGCCACCGCCCCCGTCCCGTTCGCCGAACTCTCCGCCGACCGCCTGGCCGGCGCGCTCCGCGAGGTCCTGCGGGAACCGGCGTACCGGGCCCGTGCCCGCGCCGCGGCCGGGGCGATGGCGCGCGAGGACGGCGCGGCCCGGGTCGCCGAGGCCGTCGCGGAATTCGGGTCGACGTGCTGACCCCCGGGCGGCACCCTGCCGGGATGGAGTTCTTCACCTACCACCGGGACCGTGCGCACTCCGAGGCGCTGCGCCGCGAGCTGCGGGAGGAGCACTGGTCCTACATGGACGGGTTCGCCGCGGAGATGATCGCCCGCGGCCCCACCCTCGCCGACGCCGACGGCACCCGCACCGATGGCACGCCCACCGGCAGCGTCCACATCCTCGACCTTCCCGACCCCGAGGCCGCCCGGGCCTTCGCCTTCGACGAGCCCTGCTACCAGGCGGGCGTCTACCGGGACGTCCTGCTGCGGCGCTGGCGCAACCTCCTGGGCCGCACCATGGCCGAGTTCCCCGGCGGACGCACCGGCGGCCACCGCTACCTGGTGCTCGGCCTCGGCACCGGCAGCCCCGCCGACCTGACACCCCCGCCCGAGCGCGAGGAGCTGATCGCCTACGGCCCGCTCCTCTCCGACGACGGCAGCGCCTGGCTGGGCACCGCCGCCCTGCTCCGCGCCCCCGGCCCGGACGCCGCCCGCGCCGTCCTCACCGCGGACCGCTACGCCGCCGTCGAGATCCACCGCCGGCAGTTCGGCGGACGCGGGTAGCCCCGCCCCTTTCCGGAACGCGGCATCGCCCGCGCCTGGGACGGGCGCGGGCGATGCGGATTCGACGGGGCGGGTGGGGTCAGTGGACGTCGATGCCGTCGAACGAGCCGATGATGGCGTCGCCGCCCACGTTGGTGATCTCGCCGCCGGCGAGCTGGTTGCCGGTGCCGATAACGGTGATGGTCGTGGTGTTGACCGTCACCTCGTCGGCGAAGGCCTGGGTGGGCAGGGAAACGGCGCCGACGGCGGCGATGAGGACGGCGAACGTGCGGACGGTGCGGTACATGATGGTTATCCCTTCGTGGACCAACAGTGCTTCGAACTCTAGGGACCGACACTGCGTCAGGCATAGGAATGTCACCCGAACGGGTTGATGCACGTGTCGCCCGGCTCGATCGTTCGTTGGACGTCAGATGGGCTCCCGTTCTCCCGCCCACCACCGGGCCCGGGTCCCCAGTCCTCGCCGCCCCCGTCCGTCGACACCCGTGGCGGCGCCGCCGTCGGCCTGCTGCGCCGACGTTCGTCGTACGGGCGGGTGGGGAGCAGCAGCAGGCCACCGGGCTGAGATCGGTACCCGTGACCCGGTGGCCGCGCGCGGCGAGCCCGATCCCCTGGGTGCCGATGCCGCAGGCACGGTCGAGGACCTCCGTCGGCGCGTCGCCGAGCCGGTCCCGCAGGAGCGCGCCGAGAGCCGAGCCCTGCCGGGCCACGCTCGCCTCCCAGCCGGCCCGCACCGGGTGCTAATCGGCGGCCAGTCGGTCGGAGAAGCGGCCGACACCGCGGGCCGACACCACGGGCCGGTCGGGTCGGTGGGCTCGTCGATGCGGTCACGCCACCGAGGCCGGTCGCGCCCGTCCCGGGAGCTTCCGGGGCCGTTCAGGCCGGCTCGGGCCGGTAGACGGTCAGTGCTCGCGGCGCCTTGGCGAGGCGGAGCGCGCCGGAGGCGGGCACCGACTCGCCGTCGACGGCGATCCGTTCGGCGTCGCCGAGGGCTTCCAGGTCGAGGGCCCGGAGCCGGGCGGAGTGGTAGACCCGGGAGCGGGCGAGCGTGCCGGACAGGAACGCGGCGGCGAGCCGGGTCCGGGCGAGCGGCTGCCCGCCGTCGACCACCCGGACGTCCAGCAGGCCGTCGGCGAGCCCGGTCCGGTGGGTCGGGGCGAAGCCGGGAGGGTCGTAGGCGCCGTTGCCCGCGAACAGCAGCCAGAGCCGGCGGTCGCGCCCGCCCACCCGGACGGTGACGGGTTCGGCGGTCGCCAGCATCCGGGCGGTGGCCACCGCCAGCGCCGGCCACTTGCCGAGCCGGTTCTCGAACGCCTCGCGCATCCGGACCAGTTCGGGGTAGACGCCCAGGCTGAAGGTGTTCAGGAAGACCCGGCGCTCGGTGTCGTCGGCGGCCACCCCGAGGTCCACCCCGCACGCCCGGCCGGCCGTCACGGCCTCCGCCGTCGACTCCATTCCGTGGATGCCGAGGTCGAGCGCGAAGTGGTTGAGGGTGCCACCGGGGAAGACCGCGAGCGGCAGGTTCCGCTCGACGGCCAGGCCGGCGGCCAGGTTGACGCTGCCGTCGCCCCCGCAGACCCCGAGCGCGCCGCCGGCCGCCGCGGCCCGGTCGGCGGCCTCGGTGAGCAGGGCCTGCAGGTCGTCCTCGGGCCCGCAGAGCCGGACGTCCGCCCGGGGGAGCAGGGCGCGCAGCGCGTCGGCCGTGTCCTCGGGGCCGTCGGAGGTCAGCGCGCCGCTGCCGGACCCGGAGTTGACCACCACCGACAGGCCCGCCCCCTCGGGAAGCGCCGGGGCGGGGCGGCGCGGCGGCCCGGCGGCCGGCCGCAGGTGGGAGGCGCGGGGCCACCAGCGGAGCGTGAGCACCGCGAGTGCCGAGCCCAGTGCGAAGCCCGCCAGGACGTCGCCCGGGTGGTGCGCGCCCGTGTACACCCGCGAGACGCCGACGGCCAGCGCGGCCGGTGCCACCAGGGCCGCCGCGGCCGGGGACTCGATGGCCACGGCGGTGGCGAAGGCGGCGGCCGAGGCGGAGTGGCCGGAGGGGAAGGAGGTGGTGACCGGCTGGCGCAGCAACCTCCGGACCTGCGGCACCGGGCCCAGCGGCGGGCGCGGACGACGGGTGAGCTGCTTGGCCGCGATGTTGGCGGCCGAGGAGGCGAGGAGCAGCGAACTCACCCCGCGCAGCGCCGCCCGCCGCCCGGGCCGTCCGCCGACGGCGCCGAGAACGGCGGCCGTGCCGAGCCAGAGCATCCCGTGGTCGGCCGCGTGACTCAGCCGGCGCAGCCAGCGGCCGGTCAGCGATCCCGTGCCGAAGGGACGGTGGGCCGCCGCGATCTGATGGAACAGCGCCCGGTCGATGACATCCAATCGCCTCATTCGTACGAGCCTAGACGCCGCCGGCGCGCGGCGCGCGGTGAGCGGCCGGCGGGACCGGGGCCCTCCCCAGGAACGGCTGAGTACGGGTACTCAGGCGCCACCGGCCGGGCTCCGCGCAGACTGGCGGACAGGACCCGCTCCCGCCGTCACCGAGGATCCACTTCACCGCCATGCTGAGCCGCGCCTCCGCCCTCCTGCTGCCCGCCGTCGGCCGCCTGCGCATCACCGCCGACGCATCCGACACCGCCGACACCACTGACACCGCCGCCGCCGGCTGCCCCGCGCCGGGCAGCATCGTCGCGGCCAACCACACCTCGCTCGCCGACCCCGCCGTCGTGCTCGCCGCCCTGCACCGGCTCGGCGCCCGGCCGGTCGTCCTGGCCGCCGCCGGGCTGTGGCGGATCCCGGTGCTCGGAACGGTGCTGCGCCGGGAGGGGCACATCGCCGTCCGCCGGGGCACCGCGCGGGCGGCGGAGTCGCTGGACGCGGCGGCCGCGGCACTGGCGGCCGGGCGGATCGTGCTGATCTACGGCGAGGGCGGGCTGCCGCGCCGCCGCGACTCCGGGGAACTGCCGCCCGGACCGTTCCGCAGCGGCCTGGCCCGCCTGGCGCGGGCCACCGGCGCACCGGTCGTCCCGCTCGGCCAGGCCGGGTCCCGCCGGCTCAGCTCCGGCGGCCCGCTCAAGCAGCTCGCCGGCCTGGCCACCGCCCCCGTCCGCCGCCCCACCCTGCACGTCCACCTCGGCACCCCGCTGCACCTCCCCACCGACACCGCCGAGGCCACCGCCCGCGCCCACCACGCCGTCACCGCCGCCTGGACGGTCGCCGCCCACCGCGCCGACCGGGACCTCCGGCCGACCTGAAACGGCTCGCCGGCCACCCGAACCGGATGTGCGGAAGCGCGTCCTGCCGGACCCGTGACCGCGCCCCGGCCGCTCCCGCCGACCGCGGCGCGAAAGACGTGGACCGTCCGGCCGAGGGCGTGGTCCACTGCGCGCATGAGCTTGGTGGTAGACGTGTTCACCGTTGACGAGAACGGTGGGTCCCGCTTCCTCGACGTTCCCGAAGGGTCGTCTGATCTTGCCGGCTTCGAGAGCTGGCGCACCACGGTCTGGGGATCGGAGGCCGTCCGCTCGCTCGGCGCACGCTTCTTCCCCCGGTTGGCTGGAGGCGGGCTCCGCGTTCTGCCGGACGACGTTCCGGAGTTCATCGAGGAAGTCCTCCTGCTCCTGAACAACATCGAGTCCATTGCCGCTCACAGGGACTCACCCAAGCCCGTCGCCCAGCGCGCCGGCGAGATCGCCGATCGGCTGGACAACGTCCTCGACGCCGCCCGCCGGGCGTTGCGGATCCGCGGCGGAGTCCAGATCTGGTAGCCGACGCGCACGGATTCTGCGGCGCAGCCGAACGCCTACCGTGACCGACCACTCCGGCAGGCGGTCCGGAAGGCCGCCCGCCGAGCACTCGACGCGATTCGCGGCCGGGAGCACGGCCACCCGGCGGGCAGAAGCGGACCTGGCCGGCGAGGCCTTCGCCCGGGTGCGCGCCGCCGGCGGCACCCGGTGACCGACCGTGCGTGGCCTCGCCGGAGCAGGACGTCGGACGGGCCGACTTCCTGCTCCGCGCACCGTCCGAGCGCCTGACTCCCTGGCCAGGGCGCACTCACCGTTCACCGCGACCCGTATCCCACCGCCCCCGCGGGCTGCCGTGTCGTGGCTCCTACGGGCCTGATCACCGGGGGAGAGGCCGGCCGGATCCTTCGGGACCGGTGACCAGGCTGTGAGGCAGGTAGTCGCTCTCCACACCCGGCGTCCAGGACTGGGCCCGGTAGGCGAGCGCGGCCAGGGCGAGCGGCAGGAGTGCCAGGAGAGTGCTCGTTCGGGACCCGGGGCCGGGCGTCGCGCTGTGCTGGAGCAGGAGTGCGGCGAGTCGGGAGTCGAAGGCTTCGCGGTCGCCCGCGACCGTGGCACGCAGGGCTTGGAGAGCGACGGTATGGGGGTGGCCGGGCAGGCGGTCGCCGCCCGTGGCCCGTCGGGTCCGGATGCGGGTGAGCGCGGCATCGAGGGCGGCGAGCTGCTCCTGGACGCTCGGCGGGTGGCTCGCGGTGCGGTCGTCGACGATGTAGCCGCTCGCCTGGCTCAGCAGACCCCGGGCGAGTTCGGCCGAGGGGTCGCCGGCCGCGTCGTCGCCGACAGTGCGGGTGAAGTCGAAGGACTCGCCGAACTCGTCCACCTGCCCTGCGAGGATGACGAGGCAGAACGCCTCGGTCCAGGCCGCCGGGTCGACCGGAGAGGCGGTCTCGTTCTCGTCGAGCTCGTGGATGGTCCCGAAGTTGACGTAGTCGATGCCGACGGAGAACCGCTCGTACCCCGCGTATGCCGCGCACTTCACCGCTCCGCCGGCGGCCAGGGCGGCGTTTCGCAGGATCGTCCGCGCTTCCGGGGTGTCGAGAGCCGGTGTCCCGGCCGACAGCGCGCCCAGGTAGTCGAGGAACACCTCGGCGGTCTCCCGCCACTCGCGGCTGCCCGCGGCGTGCGTCCGCATGATCCGGATCTGTGTGGACAGCCTGTCCTCGAACTCCGCACGTACTGCCGAGACCACCGACACCGGCAGCTGATGACGCTCGATCCGCACTGCTCCACTCCTTGCCCGCCGACGCAGCCACCACCCTAGGCGTTGAGTCCGACACCGCCTGCGGCGAACGCCTCGTCACCTGGACCGGGCCGGATCCGCGCCTTCGGGCCGGCCGCCGGGTAGGGGGCCCATCGGTGACCGACGACAACGCGGCGTAGGGGTACCTCCCGGCCGAAGGCTGGGGCCGCGCGTGCCCTGGCGCCGCGCGCCCAGCGGGAATTGCCAGACACGCCTCAGCCCTTGACTCGCGCAGCAGAAAGGCCCGGCCGCCACCGGGCCTCGGTCCGGCGGCGACGAGGGGATCGTGTGCCTGCCGCGGCGGGAGGACGGCGGCCGGCCCGGGTGTCGGTGGGGTGGTCTACGGTCGCGGCATGAATGACGAACACGACGCTGCGACAGGGCTGTTCACGGCGGTGGGCCGCACGGTGGTGCTGGTCGAGGACGCCGAGGCGGCGCTCGCCTTCTACCGGGACGGTCTCGGCTTCACCGTGCTCTTCGACGGGGACCTCGGCGGCTACCGGCTGCTGCACGTCGGTCCGGCGGGTGGTCCGGCGGGCGGGGCGGGGACGGGGCTGTGGCTGATGCCGGCCGAGTCCGCGCAGGCGCGGGCGGCGGTGGGGCGTCAGACGGGCGGCATGCCGCTGCTGGTGCTCCACACGGACGACCTCGACCGGGTGGCGGCCCGGCTGGCGCGGCTCGGGGTGGCCACCCGGCCCGGTGTGCCGGACGGCGGGCCGGGCCGCTCGCTGCACTTCCGCGACCTCTACGGCAACGAGCTGATCGCCGCGCAGCTGTAGAACCGGCTGGCCGCCACGGAGGCGGCCGGGGCAGGATGGGCGGCATGGAGCGCACGTTCGAGGAGCTGGTGGACGAGGCGGCCGAGGCCCCGGTGGACGGCTGGGGCTTCTCCTGGCTGGACGGCCGGGCCACCGAGGAGCGCCCGTCCTGGGGCTACCAGCGGCTGCTGGGGGAGCGGCTGGCGCACGCCTCGGCGGCGCTGGACGTGCAGACCGGCGGCGGGGAGGTGCTCGCCGGCGTGGCGGACCGCTTCCCCCGGACGATGGCCGCCACCGAGTCGTGGCCGCCGAACGCGGCCAGGGCGGCCGCCCTGCTCCACCCGCTCGGCGCGGTCGTGGTGGCGGGGCCGGACACGCCCCCGCTGCCCTTCGCCGACGACGCCTTCGACCTGGTGACCAGCCGTCACCCGGTGAGCGTCTGGTGGCCGGAGATCGCCCGCGTGCTGCGCCCGGGCGGCAGTTACCTGGCCCAGCACATCGGTCCGGCCTCGGTGTTCGAGCTGGTCGAGTTCTTCCTGGGGCCGCAGCCGCGGGCACGCCGGGCCCGGCGGCCGGAGGACGACGCGGACGCCGCCCGGGCCGCCGGGCTGGAGGTGCTCGACCTGCGCTCCGAGCGGCTGCGGGTCGAGTTCCGGGACATCGGCGCGGTGGTCTGGTTCCTGCGCAAGGTGATCTGGATGGTCCCGGGCTTCACCGTCGAGGCCCACGGGGAGCGGCTGCGCGAGCTGGACGCCCTGATCCGGGCGGAGGGGCCGTTCGTCGCCCGCTCCGCCCGGTTCCTCATCGAGGCCCGCAAGCCCTGACGCCGCCCCGGGGCGGGGACGTCAGCCCGCGGCGACCAGGTCGAGGTAGTCCTCGCTCCACAGGTCCTCGTCCCCGCCGGGCAGCAGCAGGACCCGGTCCGGCCGCAGCGCCTCCACCGCCCCGGGGTCGTGGGTGACCAGCACGATCGCTCCCGGGTAGCCGCCCACCGCCGCCAGCACCTCGGCCCGCGAGGCCGGGTCGAGGTTGTTGGTGGGCTCGTCGAGCAGCAGCACATTGGCGCCCGAGTGGACCAGCCCGGCCAGCGCGAGCCTGGTCTTCTCGCCGCCGGACAGCACCCCGGCCGGCTTGTCGGCGTCGTCGCCCCGGAACAGGAACGCGCCGAGCACGTGCCGCAGGTCGCCGTCGGTGAGCCCCGGCGCGGCCGAGGCGAGGTTCTCCCGGACGCTGCGCTCCGGGTCGAGGGTGTCGTGCTCCTGGGCGAAGTAGCCGAGCCGCAGCCCGGGCCCGGGCACGACCCGCCCGCCGTCCGGGGCCTCGCGGCCGGCCAGCAGGCGCAGCAGGGTCGTCTTGCCCGCCCCGTTGGGGCCGAGCACGACGAGCCGGCTGCCGCGGTCGACGGCGAGGTCGAGCCCGTCGAGCACGGCGCGCCCGCCGTACGCCTTGGTGAGGCCGACCGCGCCGAGCGGCATCCGGCCGCAGGGGGCCGGTTCGGGCAGCCGGATCCGGGCGGTGCGCTCGGCCCGGCGGACGGGTTCGAGCGCGGAGAGCATCCGGTCGGCCCGGCGGGCCATCGAGCGGGCGGTCACGGCGGTCGCGACGTTGGCCCGCATCCGGTCGGCCCGGGCGTGCAGGGCGGCGGCCTTGCGCTCGGCGTTGGCCCGCTCGCGGGCGCGCCGGCGCTCGTCGGCCGCGCGCTGCGCCAGGTACTCGGCCCAGCCGGTGTTGTGGACGTCGACGGTGGCGCGCTGCGGGTCGAGGTGGAACACCCGGTTGACGGTGTCGGCGAGCAGCGGCACGTCGTGGCTGATCAGCACCAGGCCGCCCGGGTGGCCGGCCAGGTAGCCGCGCAGCCACGCGACGGCGTCCGCGTCGAGGTGGTTGGTGGGCTCGTCGAGCAGCAGGGTGCCGTGGTCGGCGAAGAGGATCCGGGCCAGCTCGACCCGGCGGCGCTGGCCGCCGGAGAGCGCGCCGAGCGGGCTGTCCAGCACCCCGTCGGGCAGGCCGAGGCCGGCCGCGACCCGGGCGGCCTCGGCCTCCGCGGGGTAGCCGCCGCGGGACTGGAACTCGGCCTCGGCCCGGCCGTAGGCGGCCATCGCGCGGCGCTGCGCGCGTTCGTCGGCGGCGGTGGCCATGGCGCTCTCGGCGGCGCGCAGCTCCCGGACGGCGGTGTCCAGGCCGCGCGCGGACAGGATCCGCGCGGTGACGGTCACGGCGGGGTCGGCGGCACGGGAGTCCTGCGCCAGGTAGCCGACCGGGCCGGTCCGGGTGACGGTACCGGCGGCGGGGCGCAGCCGGCCGGCGAGCGTGGCGAGCAGGGTGGTCTTGCCGGCACCGTTGCGGCCGACCAGGCCGATGCGGTCGCCGGGGGTGATGTGGAGGGTGAGGTCGGACAGCAGCAGGCGGGCGGCGACGCGCACGTCGACACCACGGGTGGTGATCAAGGGGATGACGCTCCGTAACAGCGAACGGACACACGGGTGGCGTGGAGGTGGGTCCGTCAGCTAGGAGATGCGGGGCGTCGACATGGCGCCGAGGGTAGCCCGCGGTGCCCGGTGGGCGCATCCGGTTTTTGCGGCGCGGCCGTGGGCGGTGCGGCAGGCCCGCCCGAGGAGGCCGGCGGGGCCGGTCGTCGTACCAGGCCGGCCGCCGGAGGCGGTGATCGGGTCACCCACCGCTGTGGCACGTGGCGGTGGCGTTCGGGGTCAGGTCGATGGGGACGGCGAGGACGTCGGCCGCGGCCGCAACGGCGGCCGCGAGGCCGGTTCGGATACGCGTGTCTCTCCCGGGGTGGTGACGGAACGTCGTCCTTCGAGCACACCTCCCGGGGGCGGCCGGAGGTAATGCCGTCCACTCGATCGGGGTGGTGGCCCGTGCCCCGTCCGGAGCCTCGAATTCCCGGAAGCCCTTGCGTGGGCATGTCCGCGACATGTTCGATGGCTCCATGGGGCGCAGCGAGCTCGTTCTGATGACCGATCACAGCTCGACCGAAGGCAGCCGGGAGGCACTCGCCACCGCCGTGCGCCGGCTCACCGGGCGGGCGCCGGTGCTGCTCGACGCGCGGCACTTCATGAGCGGCGGACCGCACGGGCCGGCGGGCGGCGGCCGGCTGCGCGGCACCGGCGACGGCCTCGCCCTGGAGGTCCCCGCCGAAGGCCTCGCGCCGACCGCCCGGGCGGTGATCCTCTACGAGATACCGCCGCACCGGCGCACGGAACTCGCCGACCTCCAGCGGGCCCTGCGCGAGCACGGCGTCCGCTCGCTGGGCACCGCCCACGACGGCTGGCGCACGGCCAGCGACAAGCGGCTCGCCGTCGAGCGCTTCGCCCGCGCGGGCGTCCGCCAGATGCCCACCGTCACGCTCTCCCGGCCCACCGCCGCCGAGGCCGTCGCGGTGTTCGAGCGGCTCGGCGGCGACGTCTGGGCCCGCCCGGCCGTCGGCATGAGCGGGCAGGACGTGTTCCACGTCACCACCCGTGCCCAGCTCGCCGAGGCGGCCGAGTGCTACGCGCGGGCCGGCACCGACTGGCTGCTCGCCCAGGACGCCCGCAACTTCACCGCGGACGGCCGTCGCCACCAGTACCGGGTGACCGTGCTCGGCGGGCGGCCGCTGCGGGCCGTCGAACACGTGCAGGACGACCCGGACGAGCCCTGCAACCTCGCCCGGGGCGCCGTCTCCACCCCGCTCCCGCTGGAGGAGCTGCCCGCCGGCCTGGCGGAGCTCGCGGTGGCCGCCACCGGGGCGGTCGGGCTGCCGTTCGCCGCCGTCGACCTCGCGGCGCAGAGCGGCGGCGTGGTCTTCGAGGTCAACGTCCACCCGGCGTTCGGCTCGCCCGGCGCGCTGGAGGCGGTCGCCGTGCCGTACGTGGCGGCCCACCTCGCGCCGTCCGGCTGACCGGCCGCCCGCGCGCCGACACGTGACGAAGCGTCAGGCGGGGGAGCGCCGGGCCGCTCCCCCCGATGGCGGTTCGTGGCCCTCCCCCCGGTCGAAGAAACCCTCCGGCGGGTACTAGACTCGTGGAGGTTGTGAAGGCACCTCGTTCGGTGAGGCGTCGCCACGGACACAGGCCACTGACCCCACGACGTCGAGAGACGCCCAGGGTCAGGACAGGTCTCCCCGGCCTAAGGGGTGACCCCAAGTGGCTGCGGCCCGGAAATACCGGGGCGCTACGCCGTGGCGTGCCAAAGCTCTGACGAGATCAGGGGTGCCCACCCGCCGTCGTGGCGCCCGCGTGTGCCCGCCCGGCGGTGTGGAGCCTCCTGGTGGCCCGGAAACGGCGACCCGCACGGGCGTCCCGACGGCGAGGAGGTGAGAGCAGTGGAGTGCAGTAGTAGTCCGGGTCGAAGTAGGACCCGGGCCAGGACGTCCCCCACCCTTCCCGGCACCCGGCGCCCCTCCTCCCGTACGGCTCCCGACCCCCGCCGCCGCACCGCCCGCCGCTGACCCCGGCGCGGACGCGCGCGGCCCGGTCGCCGTGCGCGGTGGAGGACGGCCGGGCGCCTCCCGCCCGCCCCGCACCCCGCGAGCCACGCTCCCGGGTGCGGCGGCCCCCGAACCGCGGAGGTACCCCGCCATGTCCGACTGGCGTGTGCGCGCCGTGCGCGCGAGCAAGCTCCCCTTCACCCGTCCCGTCTCCCCGGCCGACGACGCGGCCGCCCAGCCCGCCCCCGAGCACTCGATGGACCCGCGCCCGGACCAGCCGGTCGAGCAGGTGAGCCTGGAGCGCTCCGTCGTCGACGCGGCCGTCTACCGCGACGGACACCGCGTGCAGTCGGCCGCCAACCTGGCCGACGTCTACCGCGAGCTGCCGGGCAAGCCCGGCACCATGGCCTGGATCGGGCTCTACCGCCCCGCCGAGTCTCAGCTGCTGGAGGCCGCCGAGCGGTTCAACCTGCACGAACTGGCCATCGAGGACGCCATCGTCGCCCACCAGCGCCCCAAGCTGGAGCGCTACGGCGACACCCTGTTCGTCGTGCTGCGCGCCGCCCGCTACCTGGACGACGTGGAGGAGGTCGACTTCGGCGAGATCCACCTCTTCGTCGGCCCCGACTTCGTCCTCACCGTCCGCCACTCCCAGGCCCCCGACCTCTCCGCCGTCCGCCGCCGCCTGGAGGCCGACCCGGAACTGCTCGCCCTCGGCCCCGAGGCCGTGCTCTACGCGGTGCTCGACGCGGTCGTCGACGGCTACGCCCCGGTCATCGCCGGCCTCCAGCACGACATCGACGAGATCGAGACCGAGGTCTTCGGCGGCGACCCGCAGGTGTCCCGGCGCATCTACGAACTCTCCCGGGAGGTCATCGAGTTGCAGCGCGCCACCCGGCCGCTGCTGGAGATCATGCGCAGCCTGGAGGCCGGCTTCGGCAAGTACGGCACCGACGAGGAGCTCCAGCGCTACCTGCGCGACGTCGCCGACCACGCCACCTACGCCGCCGAGCGGGTCGACGGCTTCCGCCAGATGCTGCAGAACATCCTCACCGTCAACGCCACCCTCGTCTCGCAGCGCCAGAACGAGGAGATGAAGCAGCTCGCCGAGGCCGGCCACGCCCAGAACGACGAGATCAAGAAGATCTCCTCCTGGGCCGCCATCCTCTTCGCGCCGACCCTGATCGGCACCGTCTACGGCATGAACTTCGACACGATGCCGGAACTGCACTGGGCCTTCGGCTACCCCTTCGCGATCGCCCTGATGGCCCTGGTCTGCACCAGCCTCTACCTGATCTTCAAGCGCCGCGACTGGCTGTAGGGGTGAGTGGTCCGCGCGGGAGGCGGCCGGGGCGAGATGCCGTTGCCCGGCCGTCCCGCCGAGTGGCGGCCGGTCCAGAGGAGGGCCGCCGCGGCGAGGGCGGTGGCGGCGAGGAGCCAGCGGGGCGGGCCGGGCGGGAGGAGGGCGAGGGCCAGGCCGGACAGGGCGCCGCACAGCTGCAGGGCGAGCGACTGGACGGAGAGCGCCGTGGCCCGGGTTTCGGTGGGGACGCGCTGGTGGAGCTGGGCTTTCTGGTTCGGGCCGGCGGTGCCTAGGCCGAGGTAGCTGAGGCCGTAGCCGAAGGCGGCCGCGGCGGCCGCGGCCGGACCGGCGGTGCGGGCGGTGACGGCGAGCAGCAGGACGCCGGCGGTGCAGGCGGCCAGGCCGAGCAGCACGGCCCGGCTGCCGTCGGAGCGTCCGGCCGCACCGGGCGCGAGCCGGGCTCCGAGGGCCGCGCAGAGGAAGCCCGCGCAGCTCAGCAGGCCGACCACGCCCGCGCCGGATTCGGCCGCGCCGGTCAGTTCGGCGGCCCGGCCGGGGGTGAGCAGTTCGACGGCGCCCAGGCCGACGCCGGTCGCGGCGGCGGTCAGCAGCACCCGGCGGACCACCGCGTCGCGCCGCCCCAGGCGCAGCCCGGTCAGCACGGTGGCGGGCACGCTGCGGAACACCGTGCGCAGGGCGGCGGGCGGGCGTTCCGGTTCGGCCAGTGCCGCCCAGACCTGGACCACGTAGGCGAGTTCGACGGCGGCGGCGATCAGCGGCGGTACCGAGAGCGGCAGGACGGTGGCGCCGCCCAGGGAGCCCATGGAGCCCATGGAGTTCAAGGCGTCCAGGGCGTCCTGGACGTCCAGGACGGACAGCAGCCACGGCAGCGCCCCGCCGAGCAGGGTGCCGGCCGCGAGGGCGAGCGAGCCGGTGGCGCTGCCGCGGGCCAGGCCGGGCCGCAGGTCGGCCTCCGGCCCGGCCTGGGCGCGAACCGTGTCGACGTACCAGGCCTCGGCCGGTCCGCTGGCCAGGGCCCGACCGGCGCCCATCAGCGCCATCCCGAGCAGCAGCACCCCGTACGCCTCGCCGAGCGCGAGCAGGGTGAAGGCCACGAGGTCGAGCACTCCGGCGGCGGCCAGCACCGGCCGGCGCCCGATGACGTCCGAGAGCCCGCCGGTCGGCAGCTCCAGGGCGGCGGTGGTGAGCGAGTGCACGGCGAACAGGCCCGCCACGGCGCCGAGTCCGAGCCCGCGCGCGGTGAACAGCAGTACCAGTGGAGCGGTCGCCAGACCGATCGGCAACCAGAACAGCAGGGTGACCGTCAGGTACCTGCGGCGGGCGGCGGCCTCGTGGGACGGCGTGCTCACGCGGCACCACCGGCGGCGAGCGGGATCGCGGCGGTGACCAGGACCACCTGTTCGGTGCGGTCGGCGTCCCGGTCCCGCTCGGCCAGTTCGAGGGCCCGCCGGTGGACGAGTGCGCGCAGTTCGGCCAGCGATTCCGGGGTGAGGTGCAGGATCAGGTCGTCGATGCCGGCGGCGGCCGACCAGGTCCCGTCCAGCCGGCCCGTGGCGACGTCCTCCTCGTGCCGGGCGAGCGAGCGGGCGAGGTGGTCGATCTGGTGCCGTCGGGAGAACTCGACGAAGGCCCGGCCCTCCGGGGTGGCGTGCACCGCGCGGGCGTCCCAGGAGGTGATCAGGTGCACCGCGCGCCAGCGGCGTTCGCGTGCGTCGCGGTGTTCCGCCTCCTCGACGAAGGCGTACCTGGCGAGCACGCGCAGGTGGTAGCTGGTGGAACCGGAGGACTCGCCCGTCCGCGCGGCGAGTTCGCTCGCGGTGGCCGGGCCGTCCTGGCGGAGCAGCCCGAGCAGGCGGATCCGCAGTGGGTGGGTGAGGGCCTTGAAAGCGGCGGTGTCCTGCTCGGGGTCGAGGCTGCGCCGCTGTCCGTCGTCCAGCATGCGAGGAGGGTAGCGGTTCCCGGGCGCTCTGCAAAAGAAGTTCTGCAAAGTGGGCCGTTCCTCGGCCGCTCCCAACCCGGTTGCGGTGTCGTCGACTTGGGTGCGGGCCGGGAGCCGGTGCGCGAGGCCGGTGTCATCGGCCGTGGGGGCGCTCCCGTGGTCGCGCGGACCCTCGTGAGGAGGAGGGCGGATCCGCCTGTCGGCGCATGGGCCGGTGGTCGGTGTGCGTGCTAGCTTCCGGGCCATGGGATCACGTGGGGCACGTGGGGTGGCGGCGCAACAGGCGATCGAGGGGCTCCGGGAGCTCGCCGGAGCGGGGTTGACGGTCGATGAGGTGTTCCGCAGAGCCGATGAACTGCTGCGGCCGGCACTGGAGTACGACGCGGTCTGCTGGCACTCGGCGGACCCGGCGACCGGGCTGGTGACCTCGGTGCTCAGTGACGACCTCAGCCTCGCGGGGTTCGAGGACGCCGTACGCCTGGAGGTGTGGTCGGACGACGTGGCGACCTTCCCCGCGATCCGCCTCAGCGGCGTGCGCGCCGAGACGCTCAGCCGGGCCACCCGGGGGCGGCCGGCGGACAGCGCGCGGTTCCGTGAGCTGATCGGACCGGCCGGGTTCGGCGACGAACTGCGGGCGGTGTTCGACGCGCACGGCGGGATGTGGGGCTGCGCCGCGTTCATGCGGGCCGCCGACCGGGGGCCGTACCTGGCCCAGCAGCGGGACCTCGCGGACCTCGCAGCGCGCCATCTGGGCAACGCGCTGCGGGCCTGCCACCTGCCCCCGGCCCCCGGGGGCGACGGCTGGGACGGGGGCCCGGCCGTGGTGCTGCTCGGTCCGGCGAACCGGCCGCTCGCGCTCTCCGGTCCGGCGGAGGAACTGCTCGGGCGCCTGGCCGATCCGAGCCGGACCTCGCTCGGCGTGCCGACGGCGTTCGCGGTGGCCGCCGAACAGGCCCGCCGGGCGGCGCGCGGCGTGGCCGTGCCGCAGTCCAAGATCCGGGTGCAGGACGGCGACGGCCGCTGGTACGTGCTGCACGGCTCGGCCCTGAAGGGCGGCAGCGAGGGGGAGGTGACGGTGGTGGCGTCCCCGGCCACGCCCGCGGACGCGATGCCGCTCTACCTCTCCGCGTACGGGCTGACGGCGCGTGAGCAGGAGGTGGCGCTGCTGCTGGTGCGCGGGTGCGACACCCGGGACGTGTCGCGGCTGCTGGCGATGAGGCCCTACACCGTGCAGGACCACCTGAAGTCGGTGTTCGCCAAGGCGGGGGTGGCCAGCCGCCGCGAGCTGGTCGCGCGGATCATGCTGACCGGCGGCACGGCGTAGGCCGCGCGGGGTTACGGGTGTACGTTCTGACGGGTCGGCGGGAACCACCGTTCGTTAGCTGACAACGGGGGGTCCCGCGGCGGGGCCCGCCGGGCCGTCCGGAGGGGGCCAGGGATGAGCATCGAGGAGACCGCGGGTTCGACGGGCAGCGGCGAGGCCGGCGCGGGCACCGGCCCGGCGGACGGTCCGGGAGCGCCGGGCGCCGCGGCGGGCGGTGCGGTCGGCGGTGCGACGGGCGGTGCGACGGGCCCGGTCGGTCTCGCGGCGCCCGGCGCGCCCGGGCCTGGCGGTGAGGCCACCGCCGCCACCGCCACCGCCGCGGACGGCGCCGGCGACCGGGCCAAGGCCAAGGCCGACGCCGATGCCGAGGCGGGCGGCGGGAGCGGGAAGGCGGCGAAGAAGAAGCGGCCGCTCTGGCAGGAACTGCCGATCCTCGTCGGCATCGCCCTGCTGCTCTCGCTGGGCATCAAGACCTTCTTCGTCCAGGCGTTCTCCATCCCCTCCGGTTCGATGCAGCACACGCTGGAGAAGAACGACCGCGTCCTGGTCGACAAGTTCACCCCGTGGTTCGGCGCGGAGCCGGAGCGCGGCGAGGTGGTGGTCTTCAAGGACCCGGGCGGCTGGCTGGACACGCTGCCGCGGGAGAAGGGCAACGCCGTCGTCGAGGGCATCCGCTCGGTGCTCAGCACCGTGGGCCTGCTGCCGTCCGACGACGAGAAGGACCTGATCAAGCGGGTGATCGCGGTCGGCGGCGACACGGTCGAGTGCCGGCAGGGCAGCCCGGTCAAGGTCAACGGGGTGGCGCTGGACGAGCCGTACCTGTTCCCGGGCTCGACGCCGTGCGACGACGCGCCGGTGGGCGAGGTGAAGGTGCCCGAGGAGCACCTGTGGGTGATGGGCGACCACCGCAACGACTCGCGCGACTCGCGCTTCCACGTCAACGAGCCGGGCGGCGGGTTCGTCCCGGTGAAGAACGTGGTCGGCCGGGCGTTCGTGATCGCGTGGCCGCTGTCGCGCTGGGACACCCTGCCGGTGCCGGACACCTTCGGGCAGCAGGGCCTGGCGTCGGGCGGCGGCCTCCCGGGCGGGGAGCGGCCGGCCGCGCCGCCGGCGCCGGAGGCCGCCGCGGTGGCCGCGGCCGTGCCGTTCGCGCTCTGGCAGCGGCGCCGGGCGAGGCGGTCCGGCGACGGCCTCCGCTGACGGTCGCCACCGCCGACGGCCACGGAGGGTGGCCATCCGGCGGCCACCGCCCCCGGCCGGTGCGGTCGTTCGGGGCCACCTGAGCGCGATTGGCCCTGTTCCGGCTCCGCCGACCGGGCCACCATGGGCGGCATGAGCGACCACCACCGCGGGCTGCGCCCCGAGAGCCGGATCGTCCACCCTCCCATCGAGGAGGTGACCGGAAGCCGCCCGCTGGGCGTGCCGCTGCACCAGGGCCACGTCTTCGCCTTTCCCGACAGCGACGCGCTCGCGGAGGCCTTCGGCGGCCCCGACGGGGCGTTCCACTACAGCCGGTTCGGCAATCCGACGGTCCGCTCGCTGGAGCGCGCGGTGGCCGACCTGGAGGGCGGCAGCGGGGCCCTGGCCGCCTCCTCCGGCATGGGCGCGATCACCACCGTGCTGCACGCGCTGCTCCGCTCCGGCGACCACGTGATCGCCCAGCAGAGCCTGTACGGCGGCACGTTCGCCACCCTCGCCGACCTCGCGGCACGCTGGGGCGTCGAGGTCACCCAGGTGCGTGGGGACGACCCCGGGGAGGTGCGCGCCGCCCTGCGGCCGACCACCCGCCTGCTGTACCTGGAGACCGTCTCCAACCCCGTCGCGCGCGTCACCGACCTGCCGGCGCTGATCGGCGCGGCCCGCGCGGCCGGTGTGCTGAGCGTGGTGGACAACACCTTCGCCACGCCGCTGCTCTGCCGCCCGATCGAGCACGGCGCCGACCTCGTGATCCACTCGGCCACCAAGTACCTCGGCGGCCACTCCGACGTCCTGGCCGGGCTCGCGGTCTTCGCCGACGAGCGGCTGCACCACCGCGTCTGGGAGCACGCCGTGGAGCACGGTGCGGCGCTCGACCCGTTCGCCGCCTGGCTGACCCTGCGCGGGATGCAGACCCTGGGCCTGCGGATGCGCCGGCACTGCGAGGCCGCCCTCGACCTGGCCGGCCGGCTCGCCGCCCACCCGGCGGTGGCCGCCGTGCACCACCCGGGCCTGCCCGGCCACCCCGACCACGAGCGGGTCCTCCGGCTGCTGCCGGACGGCCAGGGCGGGACGTTCGCCTTCGACCTGGCCGGCGGGCGGGAGGCCGCCCGCGCCTTCGTGGGCGCGGTCCGCCTGGCCTCGCTCGCCCCCTCGCTGGGCGGCGTGCACACCCTGGTGCTGCACCCGGCCAGCACCACCCACCGTCAGCTGTCCGACGCGGAGCTGACCGCCGCCGGCATCGGCCCGGCCACCGTCCGGATCGCCGTCGGCATCGAGCACCCCGAGGACCTCTGGGCCGACCTGGAGCAGGCCCTGACCGGATTCTGATCCCCCGCCGCCGCGGCGGCGGCGCTCTACGAGCGCGGCCGGGGCCGGGCGGCGAGGACGGCGATGTCGTCCTCCGCCGGGCCGTCGGTGGCCGGGCCGACGCCGCGCAGCGCGGCGTCGAGCAGGTCGTCCAGCGGGCCGGTGGCGGGCAGGTGCAGGGCGGCGAGGCGGGCCAGCGAGGCGTCGATGTCCTCGCCCCGCCGCTCCACCAGGCCGTCCGTGTAGAGCAGCAGGGTCTCGTCCGGCAGCAGGTCGCGGCCGGCCTGTTCGTAGCCGCCGAGACCGGTGCCGAGCGGCGGTCCGGTCGGGATCCGCAGCAGTTCGGTGGGCCGGCCGGGCGCGATCAGGGCCGGCGGGAGGTGGCCCGCGCTGGAGAACGTCCACCGGCCCCGGCCCGGGTCGGCGAGGGCGAGCAGGCAGGTGGCCGGGCGGGCGGACTCGTCGGCGGCGATGACGGCGTCCAGCTGGCGCAGGATCCGGTGCGGCGGCAGGTCCGTGCCGGCGATGTCGCGCAGGGCGGCGCGGTAGTGGCTCATGTCGACGGCCGCCGCGACGCCGTGGCCCATCACGTCGCCCATGACCAGCAGCGTCCGTCCGAAGGACAGCCGGACGCTCTCGTACCAGTCGCCGCCGACCACCGAGCTGCTGCCGGACGGCAGGTAACGGGACGCGAGTTCGAGGTTCTGGTGCGGGTGGCCCGGCTCGCTGAGCAGGGCGCGCTGGAGGTCGAGTGCGATGCCCTGCGAGCGGGTGTAGCGGCGCGCGTTGTCGATGCCGGTGGCGGCCCGCGCGGCGAGGTCGCCGACCAGCACCGCGTCGTCTGGTCCGAAGGCGGGGGAGGCCGCGGTGCGGGCCAGCGTCAGCAGTCCGACCGTTCGGCCGCGCGCGGTCAGCGGCACCACCAGCAGCGAGGTCACCCCGGCGGCCCGGTACGCGGCCGCGCAGGCGGCGTCGGGCGCGGCCTCGGCCAGCTCCTCGGCGCTGCGCGGGGCGAGCAGCACGGCGACGCCGGACGCCAGCGCGCGGGTCGCGACCGAGCCCTCGTGGTGGCGCACCGACTCGCCGGGGCGGGGCAGCGGCTCCACGGCGGGGCGCAGCGCGTCCGCGCAGCCGAGCGCGGCCCGGTGGAAGCGCCGGTCCGGGGTGAGGCCGTTGCGGGCGTCGGCGTCCGGCGGCAGCACGTCGACGGTGGCCAGCTCGGCCAGCCGGGGCACGGCGAACGAGGCCAGTTCGGCGCAGGTGGTGTCGACGTCGAGCGTGGTGCCGATCCGCTCGGCGGCGTCCTCCAGGAGGGCGAGGCGGGTGCGGGCCCGGGCGAGTTCGCGGCGCAGCTCCTGGACGGGGTCGGGGTCGTCCAGCACCACCACGACCACGCCGGTGATCCGGCCGGCGGCGGTCAGCGGCCGGTAGCGCACCCGCAGGCCCGGGGGCACGGGCGCGCCGGGGCCGTCCGGGCCGCCCGTGGCGTGCTCGCGGTCCCGGCCGTCGGCCAGGACGCGGCGCAGCGTCCCGAGGGCGCCCGCGAAGGCCGTCGCCTCCGCCGGACGGCCGAGCAGGTCGGCCCGGCGCAGGCCGGTGACGGTGGTGAACGCCGCGTTCAGGTGGAGCCAGCGCAGCTCGGCGTCGAGCAGCCCCACGGCGGTGGGCAGGGCGGCGAGCAGCTCACCCGGCAGGTCCGGATGGTCGCTGTCCGTAGTCGCGACGGTGCTCCCGGCGAGTGCCGCGGCTGCCTCCGCGAGCGCTTTTTCGTCCGCGCCCGCCGGGGTGCCGCCCTTTCCTCCTCTGCCGTACCGGAACCGCATGGGTCCATGATCACGCCCCGGAGCGCGGCTCGCCCACGGAGTGGGCGGTGCTTGACCATGTGGTGGGATTCCGATAGTGCGACCGTACGCCCGGCGCTCAGGTCCGGAGGGCCGCTTGAGCTCGGCCATGGCGGGCCGGGTCGCCCGAGCCGGCCGGGCTGTCCGCGCCGGGCGGACGCGGACGGCCCGTGGGGGAGGTGTGAAGCGAGTGTCGTCATGTTCACCTAATGATCATTGACGCACCGTCGGCGCCGCTGAAACGATTCGGGACCATGACTACGCGCGTAAACCCTCTCTCCCGTCGGCTGATCGCCCCGTTACGGTGGGCGGCCCTGCTGTCGCTGCTGGTGTCGGTCGGGGTGTTCTTCGCCGGCGCCGGCGCCGCCCAGGCGGCGCCCGCCTGCGGCGTGCTCTCCACCGGCGCGGCGTCGCAGGCGAACGACGCCGTCCGCTCCGCCTGCGGCCTGATCGGCACCCCGTACTCATGGGGCGGCGGCCACGGCTCGAAGCCCGGCGCCACGTACGGCCTCTGCGACCCCGCCAACGGTGCGCCCAACGACTGCAACGTCCGTGGTCTGGACTGCTCCGGCATGGTCCGCTACGCCTACTACCTCGCGGTCGGCGAGGACGTCATCAACGGCACCACCCGCACCCAGTGGTCGACCTCCAGAGCCGTCGCCCGCTACTACGAGGCGGACGGAACCGCGCCGCTGCTCCCCGGTGACCTGGTGTACTTCGGCAACACCGCCTCCACCATCCACCACGTCGCGATGTACCTCGGACAGGGCTGGATCGTCGAGGCCCCGTACTCCGGCGGCTACGTCCGGGTGGCGGCGCTCTCCTCGCACGACGACTACTACGGCGCCATCCGGCTCTACGGGTCCGGCGGCTCCACCACGCCTCCGGCGGGCGGCGGCACGTACTGGGTGGACACCTTCGCCAACGCTCCGGTGTACGGCTCGCCGACCTCGACCAGCAGCACGGGGACGCTGTACCAGGGCACCAACTACGTGTACTGCAAGGCCTGGGGCCGCGAGGTGTCCAGTGGCGGCGGCTACAACCACTGGTGGCTGAAGACCGACCCGGACGTGGGCTCCAGTGGTCAGTGGGTGTCGGCGTTCTACCTGTCGCGGTGGGGCAACGACACGGCCAAGGACAACAACGGCACGACCATCCCCGACTGCGCGGGCGGCGGCAGCGCTCCCTCGGCCGGCAAGTACTGGGTGGACACGCTCTCCAACGCCTCCGTCTTCGGCTCGCCGACCTCGACCAGCAGCACGGGGACGCTGTACCAGGGCACCAACTACGTGTACTGCAAGGCCTGGGGCCGCGAGGTGTCCAGTGGCGGCGGCTACAACCACTGGTGGCTGAAGACCGACCCGGACGAGGGTCCCCGTGGTCAGTGGGTGTCGGCGTTCCACCTCTCGCGGTGGGGCAACGACACGGCCAAGGACAACAACGGCACGACCATCCCCGACTGCTAGGACGACTGCCAGGACCTGATCCGGCGTGCCGGTCGCGGCCCCTTCCGTCGAGGGCCGCGACCGGCACGGCCGGTCATGCCCGGCCGGGGCCGGTGAGGACGACGAGCTGCCGGGTCGCCCGGGTCATCGCGACGTAGCGGTCGACCGCGCCCGCGACGCCCTCGCCGAAGGACGCCGGGTCGACGAGCACGACCAGGTCGAACTCCAGCCCCTTCGCCAGCTCCGGCGTGAGCGAGCGGATCCGGGACGTCTCGCGGAACTCCGCGCGGCACGTCGCCCGGAACGCCTCCCCGAACGCCGCGTCGCCGATCACGCACGCCGTGCCCTCGGCGTGCTCCGCCAGCCAGCCGCCGAGCACGCCGTCCAGCTCCGCGACGCTCCCGTGGACCACCGGCACCCCGCTGCGGCGCACCGAGACCGGCACGTTGGCGTCCGGCAGGGCGGCCCGGACGACCGGCTCGGCCTCCGCCATGACCTCCTCCGGCGTGCGGTAGTTGACGCTCAGCGAGGCGACCTCGACGCGGTCCAGGCCGATCCGCGCGAGGCGCTCCGGCCAGGACTCGGAGAAGCCGTCCCGCGCCTGGGCGCGGTCGCCGACGATGGTGAAGCTGCGCGACGGGCAGCGCTGCAGCAGCATCTGCCACTCGGCGTCGGTCAGTTCCTGGGCCTCGTCCACCACGATGTGGGCGAACGGGCCGGCCAGCCGGTCCGGGTCGGCGGCGGGCAGCGCGCTCCCGTCGACCAGGGTGTCCCGAAGGTCCCGGCCGCGCAGCATGGCCACCGCCCCCTCGCCGTCGTCGTCGGCCGCCAGGATGTCCGTGATGACCTCGGCCATCCGGTCCCGCTCGGCGGCGAGCGCGGCCTCCTGGCGGCGCCGGCGCCGGGCCGCCTCCGGGTCGCCGAGCCGCTGCCGCGCCGCGTCCAGGACCGGCAGGTCGGAGACCGTCCAGGCCTGCGCCTCGGCGCGCTGCAGCCGGCGCACCTGTTCGGGGGCGAGCCACGGGGCGCACAGCCGCAGGTAGGCGGGCACCGTCCAGAGGTCGCCGACCACGTCGGCCGCCTCCAGCAGCGGCCAGGCGCGGTGCAGGGCGGCGACCAGTTCCTCGTCCCGCCGCAGCGAGCGCAGGAACGTCTCCACCGGGATCTCCTCGCCGCCGTCCAGCTTGGCCAGCAGGATCTCGGCCAGCTCCGCCCAGATCTGCTCGCGCGCCTCGTTGTGCGGGGTGCCGGGATCGGGCGCCCCGAAGGCGTCGGCCCAGTCGTCGGCGCTCAGCCAGAGGTCCTCCCAGTCGGTGGAGACGGCCATCCCCTCGGTGGGCGGCTCCTCGTAGATCCGCACCGCCTTCTCCACCGCCCGCACCATGTCCGCCGAGGACTTCAGCCGCGCCACCTCCGGGTCGCGCTCGACCGCCGCGCCCGCGCCCTCGGCGACGAGGTCCCGCAGGGTGCAGGTCCGCACGCCCTCCTCGCCCAGGCTGGGCAGCACGTCGCAGACGTAGTCCAGGTAGGGCTGGTGCGGGCCGACGAACAGCAGGCCGCCGCGGCGGTGGCCGAGCCGCGGGTCCGAGTAGAGCAGGTAGGCCGCGCGGTGCAGGGCGACCACCGTCTTGCCGGTGCCGGGACCGCCGTCGACGACCAGCGCGCCGCGCGAGCCGGCCCGCACGACGGCGTCCTGGTCCGACTGGATGGTGGCCAGCACGTCCCGCATCCGCGCCGAACGGCTGCCGCCCAGGGTGGCGATGAACGCCGACTGGTCGTCCAGGGCGGCATGCCCCTCCAGCCCCTCGGCGGCGAACACCTCGTCCCAGTAGTCGGTGATCCGCCCGTCCGTCCAGCGGTAGCGGCGCCGGCTGGCCAGGCCCGCCGGATCGGCGTGGGTGGCGCCGAAGAACGGTGCGGCGGCGGGGGAGCGCCAGTCCAGCAGCAGCCGGCGGCCCTCGCTGTCGGTGAGGCCGAGGCGGCCGACGTACACCGGCTCACCGCCGTCCGCCGGGACGATCCGGCCCAGGCAGAGGTCCAGGCCGAAGCGGCGCAGCGCGCGCAGCCGGCCGGTGAGGCGGTGCACCTCCACGTCCCGGTCCATCGCGGCCCGGCCGGCGCCGCCGGGTGCCCGCCGGGCGGCGTCGAGCTGGTCGGAGACCTCGGCGATCGCCTGCTCCAGGCTCGCCGCGACGGCCGCGAAGTGCCGCTCGTCCCGGGAGACCAGGGCCGGGTCGGCCTTGGCACGGAGGCGGTCGGGGAGGGCGAACGCGCTGGTGGCGAGGGAGGTCATGGCGGCGGCTCCGGTCCGGGATTCCGACAGAAGGGAAGGCACTACGTCAAACTCCCCGAGGGGCTGGTTTCGGTTCAGGTCGACGATTGTGCGCCAGGACCGGGGCCTTGCGGCAAGACCCCCCGTGCGCTATAAGTTGAGAGTGGCAAGAGGAGCGTGACGTTCCACCGCTTCCGCCGCCCCGCTCCCTCCCCTCTCTCCTCCGCTCACCCGGCTCACGTCCGCGCGCGCGGAAACCCGCCGGTGAGCGGCGTGACGACCGGTCATACTGGCTGGTGCCCAGGCCCGGGCGCCGACGCCGCGCGCTCCGGACCCGCGCCGATGGACCGCGCGACCGCGCAACGCCCGAGACCGGAGGACCTGATGAGCCGCGACCTGCCGACCACCGTTCCGCCGGTCCCCGTGCCGGCGCAGCCGTGGAACCGGCAGCGGTTGCGCAGCAACAACGAATGGCTGCTGCTCGAACGGCTGCGCCTCGGCGGCCCGTCCTCACGCGCCCAGCTCGCCCGCGACACCGGCCTGTCCAAGCCCACCGTCTCCGCCGCCCTGGCCTCCCTCGAACACGCCGGGCTGGCCCGCGAGGCCGGGCGGTTCATCCCCGAGCGCGGGCGCACCGCCGTCCTGTACGAGCCCGACCCGTGCGCCGGGCACGTCCTCGGAGTCGACATCGGCCGGGCCCGGCTGCGGGTGGCCGTCGCCGACCTCGCCGGGGACATCGTGGCCCGCCGGGACGTCCCCAACGAGGGGCGGACGGCGAACGCGGTGGCCGACGCGGTGGTGGCGGCGGCCCGCGAGGCCACCACCGAGGCCGGCCTGGCGCCGGTGGACATCGTGCACGCGGTGATCGGCACGCCCGGCGTCTGGGACGAGCAGCGGCGCGGCGTGCGGTACGCCACCAGCCTGCCGGGCTGGGGCAGGCCGGGGCTGTTCGACCGGATAGCGGACGGGCTGTCGACCACCATCACCGTCGGCAACGACGCCAACCTCGCCGCGCTCGGCGAGTACACGCTCGGCGAGGGCCGGGGGAGCGGCAGCCGGATGTTCGCCTACGTGCTCGTCGGCACCGGCCTCGGCGTCGGCGTCGTCAAGGACGGCGAGCCGCTGATCGGGGCGCACGGCGCGCTGGGCGAGGTGGGCCTGGTCCCGCTCCCGCCGTGCGCCGACGGGACACCGGGCGGCACCGTCGAACAGGCCGCGGCGGCCGACGCCGTCGTCCGCACGGCCCTGGACCTCGGCATGACCGGCCCGCTGACGGCCAAGGAGGTCTTCGACGCGGCGCGCTCCGGCGACCCGCTGGCCGCCACCGCGGTGAGCCGCGCGGCCGACCAGCTCGCCTACGCGGTGGCCGTGCTGTCGGCGGTGCTCGACCCGGACCTGATCGTCCTCGGCGGCGGCATCGGCGCCAGCGCCGACCTGCTGCTCGAACCCCTCGGACAGGCCCTGAACCACCTCAGCCCGATGCGGCCCACCCTGGCCCCGAGCCGCCTCGGCGACGAGGCCGTCCTGCTGGGCGCCGTCGCCACCGCCCTCGACCGCGCGCGCCCCGAGGTCTTCGAACGCCGCTCGGCCCTGGTGGACTGAGAGGTGGCGCAGGATCAGGCGGTGCACGAAGTCGCGGCGGGGCGCCGGCCGGCGGTGAACGCGGCCGGCGGAACGCCCATGAGGCGGCGGAACTCGGCCGTCATGTGGGACTGGTCGTAGTAGCCGGCCGTCGCGGCGATGTCCGCCCATGGGCCCGCACCGGCCGCGAGTACGGTGCGGACGCGGTCGATGCGGGCGAAGTGCTTGGGGGACAGGCCGGTGGCGTCGGTGAACAGGGCGTGCAGGCGGCGCTCACTGATGTGCAGCCGGGCCGCGGTCGCGGTGACGGTGCTGCCGGCCAGGAGACGCGCTGCCTCGTCGAGCCGCTCCGACGGCTCCGGGCGGTCGGCCAGTGCCTCTGCGAGAGCGGTGACCGGATCGGCGGCGAGCTGGTCGACGTCCAGGCCCGGTAGTTCACGCAGTGGCAGGGCGCCGTCGGCGAGACCCTTCAGCGAACGGCCGAGCAGGGCTTGGGCCCGGCCCGGCCGCATACGGACCCGCACGCACGAGCGGCCGGGCGCGGCGAGGTGATAGGCGGCCCGGGTGCGGGGGCCCATGACGATCAGTTCGCGCTCGTCCGCGCGCACGATCAGTGTGGTGGCGTGGTCGGGCGCGTCGACCGCCGCCGACCCGGCCGCCGTGGCGACATCGATCCCGGCCACCCACCGCAGAAGGGCGGGCGGCACGACGAGAGAACTCACGCGGCCCACGATAGTGGGCCCGCGACAGTGCCGAAACTTCCTATCACGGGCCGGGGGAGCGCTGTCATCGTCGGGACATGATCCTTGTAACCGGTGCCACCGGCACCATCGGAAGTCACGTCGTCCGCCTGCTCACCGAGCGGGGCCTGCCGTTCCGGGCGATGTCCCGCCGCGAGCGGCCCGGCGGGGTGCGGGCCGACTTCGGCGACCCGGCGTCGCTGGCGCGCGCGGTGGCCGACGTCGACACCGTCTTCCTCGTCACCGTGCCCCCCGTACCGACCGCGGACCACGACCTCGCCCTGGTCACGGCCGCGCGGGCGGCAGGCGTCCGTAAGATCGTCAAGCTGTCCGCCATCGGCAGCGGCGAGCGGTTCGACGGGGCGACCGTCGGCGCCTGGCACCTCGCCGCGGAGGAAGCGATCGAGGCCGGCGGGCTCGCGTGGACGATGCTTCGCCCGCCGAGCTTCGCCTCGAACCTCTTGTGGCACCGGGCCCTGATCCAGGCGGGAGAACCGATCCCGAACCTGGTCGGCGACTCCCGGCAGGCCGTCGTCGACCCGAGGGACGTCGCCGAGGTCGCCGTCGCCGCCATGACCGGCGATGCGCACGACGGGCAGCGGTACGACCTGACCGGGCCGGAGCTGCTGACGTTCGCGGACCAGGCGGCGATCCTGGAGGGCGTGCTGGAACGGCCGGTCAGGATCGCCGACGCGCCTGCGCTCGACGGGCTGCCGGCCGGGATGGTCACCGGTATCGGCTGGGCACGAGCCGGCGGTGCGGCCTACGTCACCGATCACGTGCCGCGGGTGCTCGGCCGGCCGGCGGGCACGTTCGAGCAGTGGGCACGCGACCACCGGGAGGCGTTCGCGGCAGTGCCGTAGCCCCCTGCTCCGCCGCCCAGGTCCGCAGCCGGGCCGTGGCCTCGTCCCGCGAGAGCGGGCCGCCTTCGAGGTGCAGGTCCTGCAGGTGGCGGGTGGCGGCACCGATCAGTGGGCCTGGGGGCAGGCCGAGCAGGTCCATGATCGCCTTGCCGTCCAGCGGCACCGGAACGTCCGGGAGCCTCCTGCGCTTCTCGGCCTCCGCGGCGGCCCGCGCCGCTCTCGCGTGCTCCTCGTGCCACTCGTCGTAGCTCGCCGCCCACCGAGCGGCCAGGCCGGCCGACCGCCAGCCGTCCATGTCCTGTTCCCGGCCGAGCCCCACCTCCAGGAACAGGTCACGGTGGCTCGCGTCCTCGGCGCTGGTCGGAACGACGCCGAGCAGGGCGAGCGCGGCATTGACCGGCCAGTCCTCCCGTGGACCGGTGAAGTCCCGGGTGTGGGCCGGGCCCCAGACCTTCGCGCCGGCCCGCCACACGGCAGCGGTCTGGTGCCCGCCCCCTCCGTGGAAGTCCGCCTCCACGTGGGCGATCGGCCCGCCCCGGGCCCAGTGGCCCAGGGTCTGTTCGAAGGCCGCCGGACCGGTCAACTCCTCGACGAGCCGTCCGGTGACGGGCAGCAGTCCCATGCGCTGTCGGAGCGGGGCGACGGCCGCCTCCCGAATCCCGGCGGTCCGGCTCCTGAGCAGGTCGAACCGTCCTATGACGGCGTTGAGCTCGTACGGCATTCCCGCAGCGTAGCCGCGGGTGCGACATCGGCACCTCGCCGTCACACTGAGGTTGTCGGCGAGCAGTGGGGTGAACACGATGCCTCTTGAGGGCGAGTACGAACCGAGCGCCGTGCCGTGGGTGCGCGAACAGGTCGAGCTGTACGAGAGCTCGGGCGGCGCGCAGGGCAACACGCTCTGGGACACGGGCCTGCCGGTCGTCATCGTCACGATGCGCGGCGCGAAGAGCGGCAGGATCCGCAAGACCCCGCTGATGCGGGTGGAGCACGACGGGCGGTACGCGGCGGTGGCCTCGAACGGCGGCGTCCCGACCCACCCGGGCTGGTATCACAACCTCAGGGCGGACCCGCGGGTCGATCTCCAGGACGGCGCCGAACGCCGGGGCATGACGGCCCGCGAGGTCACGGGGGAGGAGAAGGCCCGGTGGTGGCAGCGCGCGGTCGCGGCGTATCCGCCGTACGCCGAGTACCAGGCGAAGACCGACCGCGTGATCCCGGTCCTCGTCCTCGAACCCGACCCCCCGGCCGCCCCGGCGTGACGGTGGCGAGTCCTGCGGCCCCGCACCGGCCCGGTGCGGGGCCGCAGGGTGTCAGCGGCGGGAGGAGAAGTCCCCGGCGCGCACCCCGGCCACGAAGGCGAGCCACGCATCCCCGGAGAAGGCGAGCGCTGGTCCGTCGGAATCCTTGCTGTCGCGGACCAGAACGGAACCGCTCAGCTGCCCGAACTCCACGCAGTTCTCGTTCGGGTTGCTCGCGCTTGCCTTCGTCCACGTGACCGGCAGGGCGGAAGCGATGGGGTAGTGGGTCACTTGAGCTGATCTCTCTTCTCTCGGATGACGTTGAGGGATTCGCCGAGGCTCAGGGCGGTCGCCATGATCTCGTCGAAAGCCGTTCGGTAGAGATCGACGTGACCGGGGCTCTCCACCCAGTTGCTGGCGAGCATGTCGCTGAGCAGGACGAGGTCCAGATCCCGCTGCCGGAATTCCAGGAGCGTGAACGGACCGCTCATGCCGGGGTGGGGAGGTGCGAACGCCGGCATGATCTGGATGCTGACATTGGGAAGGTCGCTCCACTGGATCAGCTTGTCGAGTTGGTCGGCCATGACACCGTCGGGGGCTCTCATCGTCAGGGCCGATTCGTGGATGACTGCCCATAGTTTGAGTGGCGATTCGGCCCGCGTCAGTACCGACTGGCGGTTGATCCGCACATCGACCCGGGCCTCGACACTGGGCGTGGTGAACACGCCGCTTGAGATGATGGCGTGCGCATACCGGCGCGTCTGCAGCAGGCCGGGGATGTAGGAGGACTCGTACGACTTGTTGCCGACTGCGGTCTCTTCGAGCCTGATCAGATCGTGGTAGAGCGAGTTGAGCTGGTCGAATCCGGCGGCCCAGCCCGGGCGGTGCTTGTCCCGGAGGATCTCGACGAGTACTTCCTTGAGCTCGGCCTCGCACTCGTAGAAGTCGAGGAGCTTCCTGACGACGTCGGGCTTCAGCTGGACCCTGGCGTTCTCGTACCTGCTCAGCTTCACCAGGTTGACGCCCTCGACCTGGGCCGCGACCTCCTCCGCCGAGAGGTTCCTCAGCTCGCGGAGCCTCCGCAGCTCTGCCGCGATGCGCCGGTATCGCACGGCCGGCACTGCAATTGCCATGTCTGTAGCCCCTCCTGAGCGGTGCGTAGACCAGTGTGCACGGTGGCGGCTGTGCTCCGCCACCGCCAACTCGACTCCAGGGGAGGCACCTTGCGCTAGAGGGTGAAAGTTTTCATATTTGTTCGACATGTCTTGCGTTGAAGCCTTCGCCTACTCCATGCTCATCGTGACGAGCTTATGACTCATCGTGATGATCCTGTCCCGCGTCTTGCTCTTGCTTACGCTTCACGGCTGACCGTCGAACGTCTTCACCCCTGCATCGGTCGCCGTGGCTGGAACCCCTGTGCGGAAGGCGGCTCCCCCCATGTCCGGATTTCCCCCATGTGCCCGAAGTGTCAGCTGTTGGCTGCCGCGCAGCAGGCGGTCGCCGGCGGAGGCGCGCCGATGTCTCGAACGGCTGCTCGGTGGCATCGCCGGTGGTGAACGCTTCATCGAGACCGGCCTGTTGCTCGTCAGCGAGCTGGTGACCAACGCGGTGGTGCACGGGTCCCCGCGCGACAACCGGGTGCTGCTGGAGCTGTTCGCCGACCCGGCCCGGCTGCGCATCGAGGTCCACGACGCGCGCGGCGACCGCGCGCCGCTCCTCCGGGACGTCGACCGGGACGACGAATCCGGGCGCGGCCTCGTCCTCGTCAAGTCGCTGGCCGAGAAGTGGGGTTGTTGCCCCCGAAGCGGCGTCGGGAAGATCGTCTGGTGCGAGATCGGTCCGGCCTCCGACTGCTCGGAGGGTGTGGCGTGAAGGACGACCAGCCGGTCACCGTCGAGATCACGGGCGGCATCGTGCCGCCGACGACGTACGTGCTGCTCCCGAAGGCGCTCACCGCGCTCTGGTCCGCCCTCCGGTTCCGGCCGATGAGCCGCAGTGGGAGTGGTTCGAGCGCTGTCTGACCGGTCCGTGCTCCGAGCGGCTCGCGCGCGAACACCTGGACGGCACCGGGCCCTTGTCGCTGCCGGCCATCCTTCCCGGTGCCGTGCACCACTTGCGCGTCCGGTGGACCGTCAGGGGGCGGACTCCGGGGATCGCCGGATGAAGACCCCGGTGCTCGGTCGGCGCTCCGCGAACAGGCCGGTGGGGGAGGCGTCGTGCAGCGGGTGGCGCAGGCCGCTCCGGCCGAGCGGCCGTCACGCGGGCGGCTTCCCGGGGTGTCCGATGCCGCCGGTGTGGGCGAGTGCGCTGGGGGTCAGGCGGCCGACGATCGCCGGGGCCTCCTGGACGAGGGCGTCCGTGGTCAGCGCTTCCACCATGAACAGCGCGAAGTCGATCCGGCGCGTCAGGTTGCTCGCCAGCACCGGGTCGCCCACGTGCCGGCTCCACACCGGCAGGCCTTGGCTCGCGCCCTCCTCCAGGTCGCTGCCGCGCACCACGGTCCACCGGGTGCCGCTGGCGAACACCCGCCGGCACGCCTCCACCTGGTCGTCGATCTCGACCGCGCGGACGAGCCTGCCCAGCACGGTGGCGATCCGCAGGCTCAGGCTGAACCGGCGCGAGTACCGGTCCCTGCCGTCGCGCGTGATGTGCCAGCCGCAGGAGAACACCAGACGCGCGCCCGGCCGGGCGTGGTCGAGGACCGCCTGCGCCGTGCCCGACGCGTACTGCCGCACGCCCCAGGGCACCAGCACCGTCAGCACCCCGTCGCACCCGGCGACCGCCCGGCGGATCACCTCCGGGTCGTTCGTCGCCCCGGGGACGACGGTGATCCGCCCCTCGAACGCGGCCAGCTTCGGCACGCTGCGCTCCCGGCAGACGCCGACCACCTCGTAGCCGCGTTCCAGCGCGTGGCCGACCATGTACTGCCCCAGCTTCCCCGAAGCCCCGATGATGCAGACCTTCTCCACGCGATCCCCGCCCATGGCGCAGCCCCCTCGCGGACCTGGCTACCTTATGTTGTAAGGCACGTTAGCCTTACCTTGTAAGGCAGTCAATGGACATGGAGGAGGGGCCGGGATGCCCGAGGGAGGCAAGGGCCGGCGCGGGACGCCGGACCGCGCGCCGCTGAGCCGTGAGCGCGTGATCCGGGCGGCGGTGGAGGTCGCCGACGAGAAGGGATCCGCCGCGCTCACCATGCGGGCCGTCGCCCAGCCGCTGGGAGTCCAGGCGATGTCGCTCTACCACCACGTGACAGGCCGCGAGGACATCCTCGACGGCATGGTGGACGCGGTGTTCGGCGAGATCGAACTCCCATCGCACGGCACCGACTGGAAGAGTGCCATGCGTCGGCGCGCTCTCTCCGCGCGCGCCGCCCTCCTGCGCCACCCGTGGGCGATCGGCCTCATGGACTCCCGCGCCCAGCCCGGCCCGGCGACCCTGCGCCACCACGACGCCGTCATCGGCGCCCTGCGCGCCGGGGGATTCTCCGTGCAGATGACCGCGCACGCGGTCTCACTGATCGACAGCTACCTGTACGGCTTCGTGCTCCAGGAGGTCGGCCTGCCCTTCAAGGACGGGGTGGAGTCGGCCGAGGTCGCGGGTGCCATCCTGCGCGGGACGCCCGCCGACACCTACCCCCATCTCGCCGAGCTGGCCACCGAACACGTCCTCAAACCCGGCTACGACTACGCCGACGAGTTCGCCTTCGGCCTCTCCCTCATCCTCGACGCCCTTCACCCGGACGGGACCGCGCACGCGTAGCCGGCCGGCGTCTCGTGTGCGGTGCCGACCGAGGCGGTCGGAGGTTTCGATCCGGCGGCGGGCGATGCGGGCGGCCTTCTGCTCAGGGTTGTCGCGGCGAACATGAAGGACGTCGGTGGAGGGAAGCACGTAAGGGACCGTCACCAGAACCCGGAGGCCCGATGCGCCCACGGTCCGCTCTCCTTGCCGCTGCCTCGGCGGCGCTGCTGCTCGGCTTCTCCGCCGCTCCCGCCTTCGCCGCGCCCGTCGTGCAGGTGGTGGACGTGGCCACCGCCGTGCAGTTGAGGGCCGCGCTGGCGGCGGCCGTGCCCGGGCAGACGATCCGGCTCGCGCCCGGGGAATACCACGGCTCCTTCGTCGCCCAGCGGGCCGGGACGGCGGCGCAGCCGGTCACGCTCACCGGGCCGGCCACGGCCGTCCTCGTCAACGACGGGCCGTCCGGCTCCGCGCCCTCCTGCCCCGCCCCGGCCTCCGGGTGGGATTCGGGTTACGGGCTCTGGCTCTACGGCGCGCCGTACTGGAACCTCACCGGGTTCACCGTGAAGGACTCCAAGAAGGGCGTGGTGCTGGACAGTTCGCCGCACGTGGTGATCGACGGCCTGTACGTGCACCATGTGGAGGACGAGGGCGTGCACTTCCGCCGCTCCTCCGCCGACGGGGTGCTGCGCAACTCGGTGGTGGAGTACACCGGCCGGGCCCAGCCGGGCTACGGCGAGGGGGTGTACCTCGGCTCGGCGAACTCCAACTGGGGCTGCCACGGCAACACCGGCGGCGCGGACCGTTCGGACCGGGTGCTGGTGGAGGGCAACCGGATCGGTCCGTACGTCACGGCCGAGGGGATCGACGTCAAGGAGGGCACCTCGGGCGGCACGATCCGGGGCAACACCTTCGACGGGCGCGGCATCAGCGGCGAGAACTCCGCCGACTCCTGGGTGGACGTCAAGGGCAGCGGCTACCTCATCGAGGACAACAGGGGTACCTTCGCCGCGCCCGGCACCTTCGCCAACGGCTACGAGACCCACAACCCGGCCACCGCACCCTCCTTCCCGAACGGCTGCGGGAACACCTGGCGCGGCAACACCTCGGACCTCGGCGGCGTCGGCGCCTACGCGATCAGGATCACCTCCGTGTCCGCCTGCGCCGGCCGGCCGAACGTGGTGTACGCCTCCAACACCGTGACCCGGGCGACCGCCGGCCTGACCAACATCCCCGTCACGCCGTGACGGTGGGCGTTCCCTTTCGGCGGAAAGTGATCGAAATCTTCCGGTGAACGACGCTCCGTGATTGCCAGATCTCGATCTGCTTACAAGTGTTTGAACTATGGACGGATCGTGTGACGGGCCTGGTTGAATCGCGAACCTCTTCCAAGCGGAACGGAGTGTTCACGTCCATGCCTTCACGGATGCGCGGCGGTCGTCGCGGCCTGGCCGCCGTCGCCGGACTCGTCTTCACCATCGGCCTCGCGCTGACCGGCTGCGACCCCACGACGGGTGACACCGCCACCGTCGCGGTCTCCTCGCCCGCCGTCACGGCCGAGGCCACCACCCCGGCCGCGCCCGCACCGGCGCCGCCGGCTCCGGTGGTCACCACGCCGCCGGCCGAGCCCGTCCAGACGCCGCCGCCCGCGCCCCCGGCGCCGGAGCCGACCGCCGCCGCGCCCGCGCCGACCGCCCCGGCGGCGGCCACGCCGAAGACGCAGCCCAGCAAGGCCGCCACCACGCCCAAGCCGCAGCCGACGCCGACCAAGGCCGAGCCGCAGCCCAAGGTGACCACCGCCCAGCCGCCGACCGACCCCGACCCGGCGCCCGCGGAGACCAAGCCCGCGGCGGCCACCGGCGACTGCGAGATCAAGTCGAACGCCGGCAACTGCTACAAGGCCGGCCAGTTCTGCCGCGACGCCGACCTCGGCAAGAGCACCCACGAGGCCGGCGGCCGGGTGATCACCTGCCGGATGGTCAGCGGCAAGCCGCACTGGCAGGCGTGAGCCAGGCCCGCGCCCCAAGCGGCCCGCGCCCCAAGTGACTCAGGGAAGTTCGGCGAGCGTGATCCAGAACAGCCGCTCGTACGCCTGGAGCAGCCGGCCGTACTCGCGGGCGGCGTCGAGGTCCGGACCGGCGGTCAGCCCCGCCGGTCCGAGGGCCTCGGCCGCCGCCCGCTCCAGCGCGGTCGCGGGCTGCGCGAAGAAGTCGAAGAAGGCGCACGCCTCCTCGCCGAACCCGTGGAACCGGCGCAGCGCCCCGGCCAGCGTCGCGCAATACCCGCCCCAGGCCGCGAAGTTGGCCACCAGCGCCGCCGCCACGGCGGCCGGCCGGCCGTTCAGTGCCAGCCAGGCCAGGTACGCCGGGTAGGCCTGGCAGCCGGGGAGGGGAGCCCCGTCGGGGACCGGTCCGCAGGCGGCCGCCAGGGCGGGCAGGGTGCGCAGCGCGGCGCTCTCGCCCTCGGCGAGGCCGGCGAACCACGCGCCCAGCGGGCCGTCGGCGCACCGGGTGGCGAGCAGCAGCAGACTGCGCCGGTCGGAGACGATGATCCGCTCCTGCTGCGCCGCCAGTTCGGCGAGCGCCGCGAGCCGCCCCCGTCCCGCCGCGAACTCGGTGACGACGACGGGGTCCGTCTCGCCCGCCAGGGTCAACTCGGCGCGCAGGTCGCGGAGCTGCTGCTCGGCAGCGAGCTCCGGCTGGTCGATCGGCATGGACGCCCTCCGTATCACTGGCCCGGTCCGCCCGGCTCCGGCTCCGCCCCGTAGGTCAGCCGCGGACGACGGCCCGGAGGCCGTGCTCGGCCACCGGCCGGGCCTGCGGGGCCCAGGCGTCGCCGTTCAGGGGCCGGCCGTGGCCGATCACGACCGGCCGACCGCTGCCCCGGTCCTCGGAGAAGACCGGGGTGCCGTCCTCGGTGGTCGTGAAGGACATGGGCGGAGGATCCTCTCGCTGCGCGGGTCCGCCCGCGGCGGACGCGGGAGTCCGACCGCAGGGGCGGCTGCCGTCCTCACGCTAACCGAGCGGGCTGAGGCGGGCACTTCGTGGCGTCCGCCGTCTGCCGTCTGCCGTCTGCCGTCCGCCGTCCGCCGCGCGGCGCCCCGGCGGCGACGCGGATAATCCGTGGTGGTCCGGACGGTGTTCCGTCTACGATCCGGTCATGTTCCACGCCGAGTTCCGTGATCCGCTGCTCGTGGCCGTGTACGACGCCGAGTTCCCGTGGTCGTACCGGGACGACTTCTTCCTCTCCGTCGTCGAGGAACCGGCGCAGCGGCTGCGCGTCCTCGACCTGGGCTGCGGCACGGGCCGGCTCGCCCTCGGCATCGCGGCCGCCGGGCACACGGTGACGGGAGTGGACCCCGCCACGGCATCGCTCGACGCGGCCCGCGCCAAACCCGGTGCCGAGAAGGTGACCTGGCTGGAGGGCACCTCGCGCGACCTTCCCGACGAGGCCTTCGACGTGGCCGTGATGAGCAGCCATGTCGCACAGTTCTTCGTGACGGACGAAGCGTGGGCCGAGGTGCTCGCCGATCTGCGGCGAAGCCTCGTCCCGGGCGGCCGGATCGTCTTCGACGCCCGCGATCCGCGGCCCCGGGAATGGGAGGAGTGGACCCCGGCCGGGTCGCTGCGCCAGGTCACCCTGCCGGACGGCCGCGAGGTCACGCTGTGGGACGACACGACCGAGGACCGGCCCGGCGTGGTGAGCTTCACCCAGCACTACCGCTTCCCGGACGGTGGGGAACTGCTGAGCACGGGCACGCTCGCCTTCCGGGGCGAGGACGACCTCCGCGCCTCGCTGCGGGACGCCGGCTTCACCGTCGAGCGGATCTACGGAGGATGGCACCGCGAACCCGTCGGCTCCGGCGACGGAGAGTTCCTGGTGGTCGCGCACACGTGAGCCGTCCGGTCCGGTCGCCCGTGGGGCCGTCGACAGGGCGGCCACGATGGTGCGACGTCGCACGGCCGGGGCCCTGCCCGTGACAGCCGGTCGCACCGGGTGATCGGTGCGCCATCACCGCAGCGCCGCAGAGCCGCAGAGTTCGCAGAACCGGCCGTCCGGAGGCCCCGTTCGGGTGACTCGGGCCGCGAGGAGCCGGCCCCTCGGCGATCCATGCCGTCGCCTCTACCGTCCTCCCGGGCGTCCCGGGCGGCTATCCCCGCCGCGTCCGTTTCCCCGCCGCGCCCGCCGGGCCGGGGAACTCACCGGGGGAGGGGGACCAGGCCGGACTCGTAGGCGAGGATCACCAGGTGGACGCGGTCGCGGGCGGCCAGCTTGGTGAGCAGGCGGGTCATGTAGGTCTTCACGGTGGCCGTGCTGAGGACGAGTTCGGCGGCGATCTCGGTGTTGGACAGGCCACGGCCGACGAGGGTGAGGATCTCGCGTTCGCGGTCGGTGATGCCGGTGAGGCGGTGGTCGGCCCGGGGCGCGGCGGCGGGGCGGGCGGCGAACTCGGCGATCAGGCGGCGGGTGACGCTCGGGGCGATGAGGGCGTCGCCGGCGGCCACCACGCGGATCGCGGCGAGGATGTCGTCCAGGGCCATGTCCTTGACGAGGAATCCGGAGGCCCCGGCGCGCAGGGCGGCGTGCACGTTCTCGTCCTCGTCGAAGGTGGTGAGCACGACGACCCGGGCCGTGCCCGGTGCGGCCGTCACCCGGCGGGTGGCCTCGATGCCGTCGAGGACGGGCATCCGCAGGTCCATCACCACCACGTCGGGCCGCAGTTCGCCGGCGAGCCGGACGGCCTCGGCGCCGGTGGCGGCCTCGCCGACCACCTCCAGGTCGGGTGCCTCGGTGATCACCATCTCCAGGGCGGCGCGGACGAGCGGCTGGTCGTCGGCGAGGAGGACGCGCACCGGGGGAGTCATCGGGCCTCCTCCGGGACCGGCAGCCGGGCGGCGACCCGGAAGCCGCCGCCCGGGCGCGGCGCGGCGTCGAACTCGCCGTGCAGCAGGGCGACCCGTTCGCGCAGGCCCGCCAGGCCGTACCCGGCGCCGGGTGCAGGGGCGGTGCCCCGGCCCCGGCCCCGGTCGGTGACCTCGATGGCGAGTTCGGCCGGCCGGTGGTCGACGGTGACCCGGCAGGACGGGGCGCCGGCGTGGCGGACCACGTTGGCGACCGACTCCTGGACGATCCGGAAGGCCGCCAGGTCGATCTCGGCGGGCAGCGGCCGCCGTTCGCCGCGCCGGCGGACGTCGACCCGGACGCCGGCGGCCGTGGTGGCGGCGGTCAGCCGGTCGAGGTCGGCCAGGCCGGGCGGATGGAGGGAGGCGGCCGCGGCGGTGCCGGGGTCGTCGGCCCGGCGCAGCGCGCCGAGCATCCGGCGCAGCCCGGCCAGCGTCTCCCGGCCGGCGGACTCGATCTCGGCGAGGGCCTCGCGCGCCCGGTCCGGCCGGGTGTCGATGACCCGGCGGGCCGCGCCCGCCTGGAGGGCGACGATGCCGATGCTGTGCGCCACGGTGTCGTGCATCTCGCGGGCGATCCGCAGCCGTTCGGCGGTGACCGCCTCCGTCGCCGCCCGGGCGCTCAACGCCTCGGCGTGCACCCGGGACTGGTGCACCGAACGGCCCACCAGCCAGGCGATCACGGCGATCAGCACGCCGGCGTCGTTGGTGCCGATCCGGGTGCCGGTGAGCAGCAGGCCGCCGCCGAGGGCGGGGGAGAGGATCAGATGGAGGATCAGCACGCCGAGCACCATGGTGAGCACGGCGCGCGAGGTCCGGCGCGGTTCGGCGGCCGTGACCAGGCACAGGGCGGCGGCGACCGCGAGCAGCGCGGTCGGCGGCAGTTCGAGCTCCCAGCGCCAGGCCTTGGTCTGCGCCACGGTGGCGGCGAGCAGGAGGGCGACGGCCGTGCGCGGCCGGCGGCGCAGCAGGGCGGCGGCGAGGAACGCGACGGGGGTGGTGAGGGCGGCGCTCGCCCAGTCCTGCCGGACGGCCGGCGCGGGGCCGCCGTCCGGGGCGGTCCCGCGGAGGGAGCCGGCGCCGGGGGCGAGCGACGGGTAGAGCAGCGAGACGCACCACGCGAGCGCCGTCCAGGCGCCGGGCGGCACCTGTCGTAGGCGGGGCGGGAGGATCGGCGGGGACGGGGGCGCTTCGGACATGCGGTGATCGTAACGAGGCGGCGTGCGGCGCGGCATCGGACCACGGGTGTACGACCACGGGTGACAGCGGGGCCCGTCACGGTGTCGGCCCTGGTCCGATGCGCCGCCCGGCCGTCCGGCGGCACCGTGGACGGCATGATCGAAGTGCACCGACTGACGAAGCGTTACGGCCGCACCACCGCCGTCGACGACCTCACCTTCACCGTCCACCCGGGCCAGGTCACCGGGTTCCTCGGCCCGAACGGCGCCGGGAAGAGCACCGCGCTGCGGCTGATCCTGGGCCTGATCGAGCCCACCGGCGGGACCGCGACCGTCGGCGGACGCCCGTTCCGCGAGCGGCCGCGCGGTCTGCGGCACGTCGGCGCGCTGCTGGACGCGGGCGACGTGCACGGCGGTCGCAGCGGACGCGCCCATCTGTGGGCACTCGCCCGGGGCAACGCCCTGCCGCGCGGCCGGGTGGACGCGGTGCTGGAGGAGGTCGGGCTCGCCGGGGCGGCCGGACGGCGCATCGCCGGGTACTCGCTCGGCATGAAGCAGCGGCTCGGCATCGCGGCGGCGCTGCTCGGCGATCCGCCGGTGCTGCTGTTCGACGAGCCGTTGAACGGGCTGGACCCGGAGGGTGTGCGCTGGGTGCGCGGCCTGTTCCGCCGACTGGCGGCGGAGGGGCGGACGGTGTTCGTCTCCAGCCACCTGATGAGCGAGATGGAGCACACGGCGGACCGCCTGGTGGTCATCGGGCGCGGCCGGCTGATCGCCGCCGAGACGGTGACCGAGTTCGCCGCCCGGGGCGCGGGGCCGGACGGCGCCCGGCCGGGGGCGAGCGTCCGGACGACCGAACCCGGGGCGCTGGCGGACGTCCTGACGGCGGCCGGGGCGGCGGTGGCACCGGGTGACGGCGAGGGCGCGCTCGTCGTCACGGGCCTGGACGCGGCCCGGATCGGCGCGCTCGCCCTCGACCACCGGATCCCGCTGTTCGAACTGACCGCCCGCACGGCCTCCCTGGAGGAGGCGTTCATGGCGCTGACCGCCGACCGCGTCGACCACCCCGCAGGAGGAGCACGATGACAACGAGCACGACGACCGGCAGTACCGCGACCGGCAGTACCGCGACCGGCAGCGCGGCGACCGGCGCCGCCACCGACCCCCGGCCGCGCTTCGGCGACCTCCTCGCCGCCGAGTGGATCAGGTTCCGGTCGCTGCGCCCGATGCCCTGGGTGCTCGGCGCAGGCGCGCTCGTCCTCGTCGCCGTCAACCTCAACGCCGCGCGCTACACCTACCAGCACACCGGGCCCGACGGCCCGCCGCCCGGGTCCGGGTACGTCGGCGTGGCGGTGAACGTCTCGTTCACCGGGATGTCCGCCAACCTCCTGATGCTCCTCGCGGGCGGCGTCGGCGCGGCGGTGATCGTCGGCGAGTACACGACCGGGATGATCCGCACCACCTTCGCCGCCGTCCCGGACCGCCGGGCGGTGCTGCTGGCCAAGGCGGGCGTGCTGGCGGTGGTCATGCTCGGCTTCGGCGTGCTCGTCTCGGGGGTCTCCTTCGGCCTCGCCCAGGCGCTGCTGGGCCGGCGGCACGCCGGGGTGTCGCTCGCCGATCCCGGCGTGCTGCACGCCGTCGCCGGGGCCGCCGCCCTCGCCCCGGTCTGCGCACTGATCGGGTTCGGGCTGGGGACGCTGGTCCGGCACGCCGCGGCGAGCGTGGTCACCACCGTGCTGGTGCTGTTCCTGCTGCCCGCCTCGTTCAACGAGGACCACCGCTGGTCGGCGGCGATCGCGCACGCCATGCCGTTCACCGCGTGGCGCCGGCTGGCCGAGGCCGACCCGACCCACGTCCTCCAGCCGCCGTACCCGGCGACGGTGACCGGATCCTGGCTCGCCTTCGCGGGCTGGGCGGTGGCCTCCGTCCTGGCCGCGGCGGCCGTCGCCCACCGCCGGGACGTCTGACCGCCCGCCGGCACGGACGGCCGGGAGAGGCGTGCCGCACCGCCGCGCGGCGCGGCCGGACGATGACCCCGGGGCGCCCGGGCCCGCGGTGCGGCCCCGTGCGCTCGCGGGGCACCGCCCGTGCGCTCAGGGGCATGCCGGGGTACCCGGCCCGTCCTAGCCTGCGGAGCACCGACGCAGGGCCGCCGCACCCCCCGGCCGCCGTACCGTCGGGCCCGCGCCCCCCCCCCCCACCCGCAACGGACCGGTATGAGCACAGAGACGACCACCCCCGCCCGACGCCCGGCGGACGACTCGGCGTGGGCCCCGCTCGCGTCCCGGGTCTTCCGCGCCCTGTGGATCGCCCAACTCGTCTCCAACGTCGGCAGCTGGATGCAGACCGTCGGCGCCCAGTGGCTGCTGGTCGGCCACGACGCGGCCCTGCTGGCCCTGGTGCAGACCGCCGCGAGCCTGCCGGTCGTCCTGCTGGCACTGCCCTCCGGCGTGCTCGCCGACCGCCACGACCGGCGCTCGGTGCTGGTCGCCGCGCAGCTCGCGATGCTCGCCGTCACCACCGCGCTCGCGGTGCTGGCCTTCGCGGACGCGCTGACCCCCGGCCCGCTGCTCGGCCTCACCTTCCTGCTCGGCTGCGGCACCGCCGTGATGGGCCCGGCCTGGCAGGCCGTCCAGCCGGAGCTGGTGGAGCGCCGGCAGCTGGGGCAGGCGGCCGCGCTCGGCGCCGTCAACATGAACCTGGCGCGGGCGGTCGGTCCGGCGGTCGGCGGCGCGGTGGTCGCGGCGGCCGGCGCGGGCTGGGTGTTCGCCTTCAACGCCGTCTCCTACCTCGGCGTCCTCACCGTGCTGCTGCGCTGGCACCGGAGCGCGCCGCAGGACGGGCCGGCCGGCGGGGACGAGGGACTGCTGGCCGCCGTCCAGGCCGGCCGCCGCTACATCCGGCACGCGCCGGGGGTACGGCGGGTGCTGCTGCGCACCGCGCTGTTCGTGCCCGGCGCGGGCGCGCTCTGGGCGCTGCTGCCACTGGTCGCGAGCCGCTCGCTCGGCCTCGGCTCGGGCGGCTACGGGCTGCTGCTCGCGGCGGTCGGCGTCGGCGCGGTGGGCGGGGCGTTCGCGCTGCCGCTGCTGCGGCGCCGGCTCGGGGCCAACGGCACCCTGGCGGCGGGCACGGTCGTGCTCGCCGGGGTGCTGGCCGTCCTGGCGACCGTCCGGCTGCCCTGGCTCGTCGGCCTCGCCCTGCTGCCGGCCGGCGTGGCCTGGATCGGTGTGCTGTCCACCCTCAACGCGGCGGTCCAGACCCGGCTGCCCGGCTGGGTGCGGGCCCGCGGCCTGGCCGTCCAGCTGCTGGTGTTCCAGGGCGGCCAGGCGCTGGCGGCCCCGCTCTGGGGCGTGCTGGCCGACCGTCACGGGCCGGGCACCGCGCTGCTCGCGGCCGGCGCGGTGCTGCTGGCGGGGGCGCTGGGCGCGCGGCGGCTGCCGCTGTACGACGGCGACGGGGTGGACCCGACGCCCTCCGACCACTGGCCGAGCCCCCCGCTGGTGGTCGAACCGGACCGCGCCGACGGACCCGTGCTGGTCACCGTCGAGTACCGGGTGGAGCCGGAGCAGCGGGCCGCCTTCACCGGGCGGATGCGCCGGGTCGCCGCCGCGCGCCGCCGCACCGGGGCGCTCAGCTGGGGCCTGTTCCAGGACGGCGGCGAACCCGAGCGGTTCGTCGAGACCTATCTGGTCTCCTCCTGGGCGGAGCACCTGGCCCAGCACGGCGGCCGGCTCACCGCCGCCGACCGCCGGGACGAGGAGGCCGCCCGGGCCCTGCTACGCCCGGGGACCGCACCCGAGGTGACGCACGCCTTCGACGTCTCGGCGGGGCCACTGGCGCCGGCGGCCTCCGCCCCACCGGTCCCGCGGTGATCGTCGCCCGGCCGCTCTCCCCGCCTCCCCGGCCCTGACTGACGACCGTCGGGGGACGTCAGTCGTCCCGCACAGGGACGGCCCGGGCGGCTGCGCCGCCACCGGCCCGGGCATCCGCCGCGTCCGGCCCGCGCCGCAGCCGGCGCAGCGCGCCGACGGCGACCACCAGCCACACCGCCGCCGCCACCCACAGCAGCGCCCGGCCGAGCGGGTCCAGCCAGTCCACCCCGGCGGCCGCCGAGGCCGACAGCGAGGCGACCGCCGTCATGCCCAGCGGGAAGACCGTCGACCAGCGGCGCAGGTCGTAGCGGAGCCGGGGCCGCAGCACCTCGGCGACGGCCAGCACCGCGTACCAGGCCAGCGCGACGCCCAGCAGCACCAGCGTCACCACCCGCAGCGCGGTGTGCCCGCCGCCGTCCCACACCCCGGAGGCGAGCAGTTTGGAGGCGGCCAGCGCGGAGATCGCCATCGCTCCGCCGGCCACCCAGTGGTCGCCCGAACCCGCCGTCACCTGGCGCAGGTCGAAGCGGACGAGCGCGTCCCCGTACAGCACCAGGCCGAGGGCGAACACCGGCAGCGCCGCCCAGGCCAGCCAGTCGGCGGTGTGCGGGGCGAGGGTGGCGGCGAGCACGGCCAGGCCCTGGGTGGCGACGCAGATCAGGAACGCCGCGCCCGGCAGCCGCCGGCCGAGGTGGCGCAGCACGGAGGTCAGCAGCACCGGCCAGGAGGCGGCGGCGACGACGAGCAGCGCCGCGGCGGCGGCCGTCCAGCCCAGCTGGTCGAGGCGGACCCCGAGCACCGTGGTGGCGGCCACCGCGGTGAGCGCGGGCGGGGTCTGCGCCCGGGCCGTCCAGCCGCGCCGGTCGCCGAGCAGCAGGGCGGTGAAGGCGAGGGCCAGCAGCAGCCAGAGCAGCCCGGCGATCCAGAGGTCCGCGACCGACAGGGCGTCGAAGCCGGCGAGGTGGAAGCCGACCGAGACGATGCCGGTCGCCATCACGGCCGCGCCGGTCGCGGGCGGGACCGCGTCCCAGCGCAGGCCCCGCCGCCCCGCCGGGGCCGGGCCGGTGCGTTCGTCCATGGCTCCATGGCACCGCCCGGACCCGGGCCCGGCCACCGGGCGGCGCCGGACCGGGGCCCCGGCGGCGGCCGGGTCACCCGGTGGAACCCCTTCCGGGTGCGGCGGCGCACCGGCGCGGTTTCGATGGGCACACGGTCCGGCCCGGAAGCGGAGGGTGTCAACGTGCGCGAGCCGACGAGCGAGCCCGGTGCCGCGTTCCTGAAGGCGGGCCGCTTCTTCCGCCCCGGGACGCCCGCGCCCGACCTGCACAGCGTCCGGCTCACCGGCGGGCGGGCGGCCGACGCCTTCTACCGGGACCGCTGGAGCCACGACAAGGTCGTGTACTCCACCCACGGCGTCAACTGCACCGGCTCCTGCCGCTGGAAGGTCTTCGTCAAGGACGGCGTCATCACCTGGGAGACCCAGGCCACCGACTACCCCTCCGTCGGCCCCGACCGCCCCGAGTACGAGCCGCGCGGCTGCCCGCGCGGCGCCGCCTTCTCCTGGTACACCTACTCGCCGACCCGGGTGCGCTACCCGTACGTGCGCGGCGTGCTGCTGGAGCTGTACCGGGAGGCGCGGGCGCGGCTGGGGGACCCGGTGGCGGCCTGGGCGGAGCTCACCGGCGACCCGCGGCGCCGCCGCGCCTACCAGCAGGCCCGCGGCAAGGGCGGCCTGGTGCGCACCGGTTGGGACGAGGCGGTGGAGATCGTCGCCGCCGCGCAGGTGCACACCGTGAAGGCCTACGGCCCGGACCGGATCGCCGGGTTCTCGCCGATCCCGGCGATGTCGATGGTCTCGCACGCGGCCGGCGCCCGCTTCCACTCGCTCATCGGCGCCACCATGCTCTCCTTCTACGACTGGTACGCGGACCTGCCGGTGGCCTCCCCGCAGGTGTTCGGCGACCAGACCGACGTGCCCGAGTCGGGCGACTGGTGGGACGCCGCGTACCTGATGATGTGGGGCTCCAACGTGCCCGTCACCCGCACCCCCGACGCGCACTGGATGGCCGAGGCCCGCTACCGGGGCCAGAAGGTGGTGGCGGTCTCCCCGGACTACGCGGACAGCACCAAGTTCGCCGACGAGTGGCTGCACCCCCACCCGGGCACCGACGGCGCGCTCGCCCTCGCCATGGGCCATGTGATCCTGCGGGAGTTCTTCGTCGAGCGCACCACCCCGTTCTTCGACGACTACGTCCGCCGCTTCACCGACCTGCCCTTCCTGGTCACCCTGACCGAACGGGACGGCGCGTACACCCCCGCCAAGTTCCTGCGCGCGAGCGACCTCGGCGACACCGGCGAGGGCGCCGACTGGAAGCTCGCCGTCCTGGACGGGGCGACCGGCCGCCCGGCCGTGCCCAACGGCTCGCTCGGCTTCCGCTGGACCGCCTCCGGCGAGGGCCGCTGGAACCTCGACCTGGAGGAGCTGCGCCCGCGGCTGACCCTGCACGGGGAGGCGGGCACCACCCCCGTCGAGGTGCTGCTGCCGCGCTTCGACACCGACGGCGGCGCGCACGGCCAGGGCCGCGGCGACACCGTCCGCCGGGGGGTGCCCGCGCTGCGCCTGGAGGGCGGCGCGCTGGTCACCACCGTCTACGACCTGCTGCTCGCCCAGTACGGCGTCGGCCGTGAGGGGCTGCCCGGCCGCTGGCCCGCCTCCTACGACGACCCGGACACCCCCGGCACCCCCGCCTGGCAGGAGCGCCACACCTCGGTGCCCGCCGCCCAGGCCGCCCGGGTGGCACGGGAGTTCGCCCGCACCGCCGAGGAGTCCCGGGGCCGCTGCATGATCCTCATGGGCGCCGGCACCAACCACTGGTTCCACTCCGAGACCATCTACCGCACCTTCCTCGCCCTGCTCGCCCTGACCGGCTGCCAGGGCCGCAACGGTGGCGGCTGGGCGCACTACGTCGGCCAGGAGAAGTGCCGGCCGATCACCGGCTGGGCGACCCTCGCCGGGGCCTCGGACTGGTCCCGCCCGCCCCGGCAGGCGATCGGCACCGGCTGGTTCTTCCTGCACACCGACCAGTGGCGCTACGACACCTACCCCGCCGACGTGCTGGCCTCCCCGCTCGGCACCGGCCGCTTCCGCGGCCTGGCCACCGTCGACCTGCTGGCCCGCTCCGCCCGCCTCGGCTGGATGCCCTCCTACCCGACCTTCGACCGCAATCCGCTCGACCTCGCCGACGAGGCCCGCGCCCTCGGCCGCGACCCCAAGGACCACGTCGTCGCCGAACTGCGCGCCGGGCGCGTGAAGTTCGCCTGCGAGGACCCGGACGCCCCGGCCAACTGGCCCCGGGTGCTGACGCTGTGGCGGGCCAACCTGCTCGGCTCCTCCGCCAAGGGCGCCGAGTACTTCACCCGGCACCTGCTGGGCACCCACTCCTCGCTGCGCGCCGAGGAGGCCGGCGAGGACGTGCGCCCGCGCGACGTCCGCTGGCACGCCGAGGCCCCCGAGGGCAAGCTCGACCTGCTGCTCTCGCTGGACTTCCGGATGACCTCCTCCACCCTGCTGTCCGACGTCGTGCTGCCCGCCGCCACCTGGTACGAGAAACACGACCTCTCCTCCACCGACATGCACCCTTACGTGCACTCCTTCGCCCCCGCCGTCGACCCGCCGTGGCAGGCCCGCACCGACTTCGACGCCTTCCACGCGATCGCCGCCCGCTTCGGCGAACTCGCCCAGGGCCACCTGGGCACCCGGCACGACCTGGTCGCCACCGCCCTGCAGCACGACACCCCCGGCGAGACCGCCCAGCCCGGCGGCACCGACCTGGACTGGCGGGACGGCGCCTGCGAGCCCGTCCCCGGTGTCACCATGCCGAACCTCGCCGTCGTGGAACGCGACTACACCGCGGTGGCGGCCAAGATGGCCTCCCTCGGCCCGCTCGTCGAGCGACTCGGCCTGCCCGCCAAGGGCGTGGTGCTGCACCCGGGGGAGGAGGTCGAGCAGCTGAAGGCCCGCAACGGCGTGGTGCGCGGCGGCCCCGCCGACGGCCGACCGGCCCTGGACACCGCCGTCAAGGCCGCCGACACCGTGCTCGCCCTCTCCGGCACCACCAACGGCCGGCTCGCCACCCAGGGCTTCCGCACCCTGGAACGGCGCACCGGACGGGAGCTGGCGCACCTGGCCGCCGAGCACGAGGGCCGCCGGATCTCCTACGCCGACACCCAGGCCGCCCCCGCCCCGGTCATCACCTCGCCCGAGTGGTCCGGCAGCGAGTCCGGCGGGCGCCGCTACAGCCCGTTCACCCTCAACACCGAGCACCTCAAGCCCTGGCACACCCTCAGCGGACGCCAGCACTTCTTCGTCGACCACGACTGGATGCACGAACTCGGCGAGGCCCTGCCGGTCTACCGGCCGCCGCTCGACATCCGCCGCCTGTTCGGAGAACCGGCCCTCGGGCCCGACGGACAACGCGAGGTGACGGTCCGCTACCTCACCCCGCACAACAAGTGGTCCATCCACTCCGAGTACCAGGACAACCTGTTCATGCTCGCGCTCTCCCGGGGCGGGCAGGTGATCTGGATGTCGGTCGAGGACGCCGCCGCGATCGGCGTCGCCGACAACGACTGGATCGAGGCGGTCAACCGCAACGGCGTCGTCGTCGCCCGCGCCGTCGTCTCGCACCGCATGCCGCCCGGCACCGTCTACATGCACCACGCGCAGGAGCGCACCGTGAACGTGCCCCGCGCCGAGACCGGCGGGCGGCGCGGCGGCATCCACAACTCGCTGACCAGGGTGCTGCTCAAACCCACCCACCTGATCGGCGGCTACGCCCAGCTGTCCTGGGCGTTCAACTACCTCGGACCGACCGGCAACCAGCGCGACGAGGTGACGGTGATCCGCCGACGCGGCCAGGAGGTGCGGTACTGATGCGCGTGATGGCCCAGCTCGCCATGGTGATGAACCTCGACAAGTGCATCGGCTGCCACACCTGTTCGGTCACCTGCAAGCAGACCTGGACCAACCGCCGGGGCACCGAGTACGTCTGGTTCAACAACGTCGAGACCCGCCCCGGCCTCGGCTACCCGCGCCGCTACGAGGACCAGGAGAAGTGGCGCGGCGGCTGGCGGCTCGACCGGCGCGGCCGGCTCAAACTGCGCCAGGGCGGGCGGCTCCACAAGCTCGCCTCGATCTTCGCCAACCCCGTGATGCCCACCCTCCAGGACTACTACGAGCCCTGGACGTACGACTACCGCGCCCTCACCGACGCCCCGCTCGGCGAGGACTACCCCGTCGCCCGGCCGCACTCGCTGATCACCGGCCGGCCGATGGCCGTCGAGTGGTCGCCCAACTGGGACGACGACCTCGGCGGCGCCCCCGAGCACGCGGCCGCCGACCCCAACGTCGAGCGGATGCGCCGGGAGGTCGGCGAGCGGATCCGCTTCCAGTACGAGCAGAGCTTCATGTTCTACCTGCCCCGGATCTGCGAGCACTGCCTCAACCCGGCCTGCGCCGCCGCCTGCCCCTCCGGCGCGATCTACAAGCGGGCCGAGGACGGCATCGTCCTCGTCGACCAGGACGGCTGCCGGGGCTGGCGCCAGTGCGTCACCGGCTGCCCGTACAAGAAGATCTACTTCAACCACCGCACCGGCAAGGCCGAGAAGTGCACCTTCTGCTACCCGCGCACCGAGGTCGGCCTGCCCACCGTCTGCTCCGAGACCTGCGTCGGGCGGCTGCGCTACCTCGGCGTGCTGCTCTACGACGCCGACCGGGTCACCGCCGCCGCCTCCGTCGAGGACGAACACGACCTCTACGAGGCGCAGCTGGGCGTCTTCCTGGACCCCGGGGACCCGGAGGTGCGGCGCGCCGCCGAGCGCGACGGCGTCGCACACGACTGGATCGAGGCCGCCCGCCGCTCGCCCGTGCACGCGCTCGTCAGCACCTACCGCGTCGCGCTGCCGCTCCACCCCGAGTACCGCACCCTGCCGATGGTCTGGTACATCCCGCCGCTCTCCCCGGTGGTCGAGGAGGTCGCGGCGGCCGGGCACGACGGCGAGGACGCCGGGAACCTCTTCGGCGCGATCGACGCCCTGCGCATCCCCGTCGAGTACCTCGCCGGACTCTTCACCGCCGGCGACCCCGGCCCGGTGCGCGCCGCCCTCGACCGGCTCGCCGCGATGCGCGCCCACCAGCGCGCCGTCAACCTCGGCCAGGAGCCCGACCACGCCGCCGCCGAGGCCGTCGGACTCGACGCCACCTCGATCGAGGGCCTCTTCCGGCTGCTCGCGATCGCCAAGTACGAGGACCGCTACGTCATCCCGACCGCCGCCCGCGCCGACGCCGAACGGCTGGAGGAGTCCGCGCTGCCCGCCGGCTGCGGCCTCGACCACGCCGACGGGGAACCCGGCGGCGCCGACGGCCCGTTCGGCGCCGGATCGGGACGGCGCTCGCTGCCGCTGGTCACCGTCGAGACCTTCCACGGGCTGCGCCGGCGCCAGAACGCCGACCGCCCGGCGCCGCCCGGGGACGCCGCCGACTCGCGCGAGGAGCCCTCGCTGTGAGCGCCGACCCGCGGGCGCTGGTGCGCCGGGCCGCCGCCGACTGCCTCTGCTACCCGGACGCCCCGCCGCACCCGCTCGCCGAACTGCTCCGGCCGGTCCGCCACACCGCCGCCGCGCCGCTGCGGGCCTTCCTCGGCTGGGCCGGCGGCCGCCCGCTCGGCGAACGCGCCCGCCACTACGTCGAGGTCTTCGACTTCACCCAGCGGCACAGCCTGCACCTCAGCTGGTGGACCGACGGCGACACCCGGCGGCGCGGCGAGGCCCTGCTGCGCTTCAAGGCCGCCTACCGGGCGCACGGCCTGGAGTTCACCGGCGAGGACCTGCCCGACTTCCTGCCCGCCGTCCTGGAGTTCACCGCCGCCACCGGCGACGAGACGCTGCTGCGCGGGCACCGGCCCGCCCTGGAACTCCTGCGGCTCGCCCTCACCGAGCACGGGACGCCGTACGCGGACGTGCTCACCGCCGTCTGCGCCACGCTGCCCGGGGCCTCGCCCAGGGACCGCGCCGCCGCGCTGGCGCTGGCCCGCGGCGGGCCGCCGCGCGAGGAGGTCGGCCTGGACGTCCCGCCCTACGGGCACCTCGGCCTGCTGCCCGTCCTGCCCACCTGACCGGAGAACCACCGATGGACACCTTCCTCTGGGGCGCGCTGCCGTACATCGCGGCCGCCCTGCTGGTCTCCGGACTCGTCTGGCGCTACCGCTACGACAAGTTCGGCTGGACCACCCGCTCCTCCGAGCTCTACGAGTCCCGGCTGCTGAACATCGCCTCCCCGGTGTTCCACTACGGCATCCTGTTCGTGCTGGCCGGCCACCTCATGGGCCTGTTCGTGCCGGCCTCCTGGACCGACGCCGTCGGCCTCGACGAGCACGCCTACCACCTGCTCTCGCTCTTCGCCGGCTGCGCGGCGGGCTTCCTGGCGGTCGCCGGCATCCTCGTGCTGCTCTACCGCCGGCGCCGCAACCCCGCCGTGCTGCGCGCCACCACCCGCAACGACAAGCTGATGTACGTGGTGCTGCTGGCGGCGATCGTGCTCGGCCTGGTCGCCAAGCTGATGCACTCCTCGCTCGACTCCGGCTACGACTACCGCTCCACCATCGCCCCGTGGGCCCGCAGCCTGTTCACCCTGAGCCCCGACGTGGACCGGATGGCGGACGTGCCGGTCGCGTTCCAGGTGCACGCGGTGGTCGGCCTGCTGCTGTTCGCGCTGCTGCCCTTCACCCGCCTGGTGCACATGTTCAGCGCCCCCGTGCAGTACCTGTTCCGCCCGTACATCGTCTACCGCGGCCGCGATCCGCGGCAGCCCGCCGGCAGCCCGGTGCGGCGCGGCTGGGAGCAGATCGACGACTGACCGCCGCCCGTTGTCGGTGGCGTGTGCCACGATCCGTTCCGAACACACCGCGCACGGAACGGAAGCGACCATGAGCACCACCATCGACCGGGCAGGGGTGGCCGAGCTGCCCTGGGCGCGGTTCTGGCAGCTGATCGGCCTGATCGGCGTGGGACCACGACACCGCTACGACTACGAGTCCTGCTCCAACCGGGAGGGATGGCCGAACCTCTGAAGCGCACGGGAGCGCGCCCGGGACAGCTCCACCGTCCTCCGGTACCACCTGTGAGTGCACGACTTCTTGCCCGGGAGTGCCCCCCTCCGCCCTGGAAGTCCGCCGCGGCCGAAGGCGCCGGCCGGTGCGGCAGACTGGCTGGAAACGATCTTCCAGGGGAGACTGTGTGCTGCTGCTCGACCTCGACACCGTGCCGCCGCGTGAACGGGTGGAGGCGTTCCATCACGCGCTGACGGACTCGCTGGTGCCCAACGACGTCGCCCACGAGGAGCCGGAGCGCGGCATCCACGCGCGCATGGAGCTCTGGCGGGTCGGCGGGCTGGACCTCTTCGCCACCCGGAACTCGGGCTTCGAGGTGCGGCGGACGGCCCAGCACGTACGCCACCACCGGAGCAGCCCGGTGGTCTCGGTCTCGCTCCAGCCCCTGGGTGTGCACCGGGCCCAGATCGCGGGCCGCCGGGAGATCCTGGGCTCCGACGACATCTGCGTCTTCCACGAGCTGTCGCCCCGGGTGTACGGCTGGTCCGGCGACGGGGCGTCCCAGTCCGTCATGTTCGACATGCACCGCCTCGGCGTGCCGGTGGACACGGTGGTGAGGGCGTCCCTGCAGCTGCGCGCGAGTCCGATGTACGGCCTGGTGCTGCAGCACCTGCGGGGTGTGTGGCGCGATCCCGGCCGGCTGGAGGCCGATCCCGGCGCGCAGGCGCTGGCGTCCGCGACGACGGAACTCGTCCGCGCCCTGCTCCTGTCGGCCGCGCACGCCGAGGAGAGCGCCGAGGTGAGGTCGACGATGGACGACACCCTGCTCACCCGGATCATGGCTTTCGCGCGCTCCCACCTCGCGGACCGCGACCTGACGCCGGAGCGGATCGCGGCCGAGCACGCCGTCTCGGTCCGCCGGCTCTACGCGCTGCTCAGCGGGGCGGGGATCAGCCTGGAGCAGTGGCTCATCGCGGAGCGGCTCGGGAAGGCGCGGCGCATGCTGGCCTCCGCGCGGTACGACCGGCTGACCATCGCCGCGGTCTCCGCCCGGTGCGGGTTCGGCAGCCCGAGCCACTTCAGCCGCCGCTTCCAGGCGGCCTACGGGGTGTCCCCGAGCGAGTGGCGGCGGCTCGGCGGCACCCTCCCCGTCGACGGGCCGGCGTGACCTGACGGGAGGGCGCCGTCAGGTGTGCAGGGCGGTGTGCAGGGTGTCCGTGATCTGAATGCGGGCCGCCCCGGACGCCTCCGTGCCCCGGAGCAGGTCGAACAGGACGAATCCGTGGATCGTGCCGTGATAGCGGACCGACACGACCGGCACGTCCGCCTGCCGCAGCCGCGCCGCGTACGCCTCGCCCTCGTCGCGCAGGACGTCGGCCTCGGCGGTGATGACCAGCGCGGGCGGCAGGCCGGCGAGGCACCGCAGGGGCGCGCGCAGCGGTGAGACGGCGCCCTGCGCGCGGTCCCGCGGGTCCGGGGCGTACCGCTGCCAGTAGTCGCGCATGACGGCGCGGCTCAGGAAGTACCCCTCCGCGAACCGGTGGTAGGAGGGCGTGTCCATCGCCGCGTCGGTCACCGGGCAGACCAGCACCTGGTGACGAAAGCCCGGCCCGCGGCGCTCCCGCGCCACGAGGGCGAGCGCGGCCGCGTGCTGGGCGCCCGCGCTGACGCCGACGACCGCGAGCCTGCTGCCGTCCAGTCCGCACCCCGCGCCGTCGCGCGCCAGCCACCCGGCCACGGCGTAGGCCCGCTCGACGGCGGCCGGGTGGCGGGCCTGCTCCGGTGCGTCGTACTCGGGCACCACCACGGCCGCGTCCGCTCCGAGGGCCAGATCCGTCACCAGCTGCCGGTGCGCGTGGGCGTCGGTGAGCATCCAGCCGAGCCCGTGCAGGTAGAGCACCACCGGCAGCGGCCCGGGAGCACCCGCGGGACGCAGGATCCTCACCCGGATGCGGCTCCCCTCCTCTCCCGGCAGCGCCAGCCACTCCTCCTCGACCTCGGGCTCCTCCGGGCCGCCGTTCCAGAGGGCCGCCATGCGGGCCCTGGACGCGGCGCCGTCGGCGCCCGGGGGAGCGGGCCAGCGACAGGACTCCAGGAAGGCACGGGTCTGCCACCCGAGGACGGGCGGCACCCAGGGAACCTGAACGTCTTCTTGCACGAGCACTCCTCGACAGGGGGCGGTTCACGCTCCGGTCCACGCCTCCCCCGGGAGACCGGGGCGGTGCCGGCGACACGACCGGGCGACACCGCGGCCATCAGCCTGAGGCAGGTCCGCGCCGGATGCACCCCGGCCCGGCATCCCCCGCAGAGACGGACAAGAACCGTGCACCGTGGGGCATCGCGCCAGTGCCACCGTGTCCCCAGGAGACGCGGAACCGGAGGGACGACGACGACATGAGGACTGCCATGACCGACCAGCGGTGGCGAGCCCCCGTCCGCAGTGCCGCGCTGCAGGAACTGGTCGAGGAGCTCGCGGAGTCGCTCCACCGCTCCGTGACGCTGACCGACCCGTGGTGCCGGCGCATCTGCTCCAGCCGGCACTTCGGCGACGCGGACCCGGCGCGCCTGCACAGCCTTCTGCAGGGACGGGCGAGCAGCGAGGTCGCCCGCCACGTCCTCGACCAGGGCGTCGCGCGGTGGGCCGGGCCGGGCTTCCTCGAAGGCCGGGACGATCTCGGGCTGCTTCCCCGCTACTGCGTGCCGCTGCGCGAGCGCGGCCACTTCCTCGGCCTGCTGACGGTCATCGCACCGGAATCGGCACTGGCTCCGGAGGAGACCGAGGCCATCGCCCGGGCGACGCCCGCCGTGATCGGCCAGCTGTACGCCGACCATGTCTCGGCCGACGCCGGCACGGCCAGGGAGCAGGAACTCGTCCTGGCGCTGCTGGACGCGAGCCCCGCCGCCCGCGCCGAAGCCCGGAAGCGGCTCGTGGGCGACGCGCTGCTCCCGGACGCCCCCCACGCGGTGGTCAGCGTCGTGCAGGTGACGGGCTCCCGGGTGCCTCCCGGGCAGGTGGCCACCGCACTGCGCGGGGCACTGGAGGGATTGCGCCGGACCCGGTCGGCGGACGGCGCCATCGCGGTCGCCGCGGACCGGGCCGTCCTGCTCCAGCTCGCCGACCGGCCGTTGCACGAGGACGTGCTCCGGGAGCAGTCCGCGCACATCCTGCGGGCCCTCGCTCCCCGGCTGGACGCCTCGGCCGCCCCCGTCATCGGCATCGGCGCCCGGCAGCCGGGCCTCGCCGACGCCCGGACCTCCTACGAGCAGGCCCTCGTCGCGGCGCGCGCGGCGCAGCGGATGCCCGGACTGCGGGGCGTCGGCTCCTGGGAGGAGCTCGGGGAGTTCGCCGTGCTGCTGCAACTGCCCGACCGCGCGCTGAACGGGTCGCTCGTCCCCAAACCGCTGAGCGCCCTGCTGGACTGCGCCAACGGACCCCGCCTGGAGGCGACCCTGCGGTGCTTCCTGGACCATGCCGGATCGATCCCCAGGACCGCCGAAGCACTGGAGATCCACCGCACCTCGCTGTACTACCGGCTGCGGCAGATCCAGGAGATCACCGGGCTCGACCTGGACAACGGCGCGGACCGCATCACCCTGCACCTGGGCCTGCGGGTGCGGGAACTCCTCGCGTCCCTGGACGTGTTCGGCGAGGACGGCGGGCTCCAGGGACCGGCCACCGCGCCGGGCGAGGACCGCGTCCCGCTCCAGGCGCGGCGAACTCCTGCCGGGAGCGGCCCGGCCGGACGGTCCGTCACGGCCGGTCACCACCGCCAGGTCGAGGCCGCGTAGTCCCACACGGGTGCGCCGGGCGCGCAGCCCCGCGCGGGTGCGCCGGGGCAGCGGCCGGCGGCCGGCGGAAACCCGCTGGTGACGGCTGGTCCGGCCACCGTAGACTCCGGTGCTCGTGACCACCGACACCAGCACCCCGCCCGACGTCCGCCGCGCCGCGCTCCGCACGGACGCCGAACAGGTCGGCGCCGCCGTCGCCGCGGCCGGGCACGGCATGGTCGACCGCGAGACGGTCGCCGAAGTGGTCGCGCTCTGCGCCGTCGCCGGGGAGCACCTGCTCGTCGTCGGCCCGCCCGGCACCGCCAAGTCGCAGGCCGTGCGCCGGGTGGCCGGGCAGCTCGGCGGCCGGTACTTCGAGTACCTGCTCGGCCGCTTCACCGAACCCAACGAGCTGTTCGGCCCCGTCGACCTGCGCGGCCTGCGCGAGGGCCGGGTCGAGTTCGAGACGGCGGGCATGCTGCCCGAGGCCGAGATCGCCTTCCTCGACGAGGTCTTCCTCGGCTCCACCGCCGTCCTCAACACCCTGCTCGGCCTGCTCAACGAGCGGGTCTTCCGGCGCGGCGGCACCGTCCTCGCCAGCCCGCTGCGGGTCTGCGTCGGCGCGGCCAACCACCTGCCCGAGGACCCGGCACTGGACGCCTTCGCCGACCGCTTCCTCGCCCGGGTCTTCGTCGAACCGGTCGCCGACGCCCGGCTGGAGGAACTGCTGGAGGCCGGCCGGCGCCCGGCCGCTCCCGCTCCCGTCGCCGCCGGCGACGTGCTCGGCGCGCTCGACCGCCTCACCGCCGCCGCCGGCGCCTGCGACCTCGACGGCGTCACCCCGCTGCTCGCCACCGCGCTGCGCCGGCTGCGCGCCGCCGGCGTCCCCGTCGGCGACCGGCGGGCCGTGCGCTCGCAGCGGCTGGTCGCGGCCGCCGCCGTACTGGACGGCCGGGACACGGCCACCGCCCGCGACCTGTGGGTCCTGCCGCTGATCGCCCCCACCGCCGACACCCAGGCGCTGGCCCGCGACACCCTCGGCGACCTCATCGAGAAGGCCGCCAACGACTCCCTCGCGCACGCCGCCGAGGAGCTGTCCCGCAGCACGGCCGCCCGCGCCGAACGGCTCGCCCGCACCGGCGCCGCCCTGCTCGCCGAACACCGCGACCTGCCCGAGGGCCGCGACTCCCGGCTGCGGCTGGAGGCCGCGCTGCGCGAGATCGACGCCGGATTCGCCCCCGCCGACCTGCCCGCCGCGCTCGCCGGCATACGCGCCGAACTGGTCGCGGCGGTCGCGCCCCGATGACCGCCGACTGCGTTCCGCCCGCGCCGCCGCCGGTGGCCCTGCGCTGGGAGCGCCGCGAGCCGCCGCTGGCCGCCGCCGCGGTGCTCGCCGTCGGCGCCGCCGTCCCCGCGCTGGCCGCCGCCACCCGCGAGCGGCTCACCGACGGCGCCCGGCTCGGCGTCCTCGCCGACGACACCACGCTGCTCGTCCTCGGGGCGGAGCGCGACCTCCCGTGGTCGGACGGCGCCCGCTACCTCGGCCACGACGGCGAGCTGCTCGTCCCGACCACCGCCCGCCCCTGGCCCGCGCCCGCCCTGTGGCGCACCGCCCTGGGCGCCGAGCCCGGCGAGCTCTGCGTGCTCGTCCCCGGCCACGCCCTCGTCGCCGCCCCGCCCGCCCCGGCCGCCGACCCGGAGGCGCTCACGCCCTACACCCGGCGGGCCGGGTGAACGCCGCCGGCCGGCTGCCGGCCCCACTCGCCTCCTGGGCCGGGTCGCTCTCCGCGCTCAGCCCCGAACTGGCCGCCGCCCTCGGGCCGTTGCTGCGCCGGCTCGACACGCTGGTCGGCGCGCGCGAACCCGTGGCCGACGGACCGGGGGAGCCGGACGGCGTCGGCGGGATCGGCCGGGCCGGGCGGCCCGACCACCTGCTGCCCGCCGAGTGGCTGCTCGCCGAGGAACACCCCGAGGAGTTCCTGCGGCGCTACGTCGACCGCGAACTTCTCTACCTGGAGCCGGAGTTCACCACTCCCGCCGTCCGGGGCCGGACGGTCGCGATGGTGGACGCCGGGCCCTCGCAGGCCGGGGCCGGCCGGCTGGTCCAGCTGGCCGCCCTGCTGGTGCTGCACCGCCGGGCCGCCGCCCGTGGCGGTGAACTGCTGGTGGGCGTCCTCGGCGACGAGCCCGTGCACTGGTTCGGCGGCGAGCCCGCCGAACTGCTGCCCGCCTGGCTCGCGGCCCGCCGCACCGCCGAACCGACCCCCGAGGACGTGGAGTTCGCCGCCGCCACGCTGGAGGCGGCCGACCGGGCCTGGCTGCTCACCTCGCCCCGGCTCGCGGACCGGCTCGCCGAGCGGAGAGCCGAGCGGCTCGCCGACCGCCTCCCGGGGGACGGCTTCGGCCGTCCGAGCGTGCTGGTGAGCGAGCCGACCCGCTGGGGCCCGGCGGGCGCCGGCCACGTCACCGTCCGCCTCGACGGCACGGAGTTCGAACTGCCGCTGCCCGCCGCCGACATCGCCGTCCGGGCGCTGCGCGGCGCGGAGTTCCGGCGCGGCGGCCCGACGGCCGTCACCCCACCGCCCCGGGAGACCGGCGCGCTCGGGCGCGGCCTGCCCGCGTTCACCACCGAGGCGCCGTTCCTGCTCACCCGGGGCCGGGACGCGCGGACGCTCGTCGCCGTGGACGTGCGCGACGTCGAGCAGCGGCACCGCACCGCCGTACAGTCCAAGGCGCACCGCCCGGGCGGCCAGGTGATCGCCGCCGGACGGTTCGGGCGCCGGCTGATCGCCCTGCACCTCGTCCGCGGCCGGGTGCACCGGTACGTCAGCGGCCGTCCGCTCGCCGGCCCCGAGGACCTCATCGTCGACCCGGCCGAACTCGGCCTCGACGAGGGCCTGGTGGAGCGGCTGGCGGCACGCCCGGTGCTGCCGCTGCTGCGCGCCGGGGGCGACCTGCTCGTCCCGGCCGCCGGACGCTGGCGGCGGATCGCCCCCGACGGCACCGTCACCGATGACGGGCCGGTGGGGCGCGGCACCGAACGCGAGCGCGGTTTCGACCGGTTCCGCGAGCCGCGCCTGTTCGAGCGCACCCCGCAGCCGGACGCCGTGCGGGCCCGGCACCTGCTGCACGCGGGCGGCACGGCCGCCTGGTCGGAGGACGGCAAGCGGTGGACGGTGTGGAGCAGGCTCGGTGACGAACGGCGGCTGACGTTCCGGGAGCAGGCCGAGGTGATCGGCCTGGTCCACGCGGGCCGCGAGCCGATGCTGATCACCTGGTCGCCCGGCGGCCGCATGGTCCGGGCGATCCGCGCCGACGGCGTGCGCACCCTGAGCCGGTTCTCCGGCGGTACCACCGCGCCCGCCGTGCACCCCACCCTGCCGCTGATCGCGGCCGAGACCCACTTCGGGCGGATCGTGGTCGGCGACGCCACCACCGGCCGGGTCCACCACCTGTTCGGGAGAGACGAGTGAACGCCGCAGGCTTCGTCCTCGACGTGCCGCTGATCGGTGCGGCGGAGGCCGCGGACCGCGTCCTCGCGCTGTGGCGCGACGGTGCCCGGCTGCGTGAACTGCCCGACGGCTGCTGGCTGTTGACGCTGCCTGAGCCGGTCCCCACCCGGGCCGGCCGGGCCCCCGGCCTGCCGCTGGAGCGCACCGGGCACGGCGCCCTGACCGCGCCGGGGGTGCCGGCCGGCGCCGCCGGTCCGGGCCGGGCCGTCCTGGGCCGCGCCACGCATGTGCTGGACGAACTGCCCGAGGTGGACCCGTCCGGCTGGCTGCTGCTGACCGGCGTCACCCCGCACCGGCCGCGCCCGCTCGGCGTCGCCCCGGTGCCCGAGGCGGCGCCCGTCGAGGAGTCGCTGCCCGCGGTTCCCCGGCCGGACCTGAGGGCGGCGGCCGGCATCCGGCCGACCTCCGAGCGCGCCCGGCGGCTGACCGCCGAGGAGCCGCCCGCCGAGGCGCCGACCGCCACCGGCGCGCGGTCCCGGCGGCGGGGCGGTCCGCAGATCGCCATGGACCCGCGCAGCGCGACCGTCGTCGTCGTCCTGATGGTGGTGCTGCCGTTGCTGCTCGTGGTGCTCTACGGCCTCGGACTGATCGCGGACCGGGGCTTCGACCCGACCGGCGTGGTGGTCGCGTGCGCCGTCGCGGCCCTCGCCCACCGCGTGGTCTTCGGCAGGGCTGCGGCCGACGACGGGAGCGCCGGGAGCAGCGGTGCGGCCGGTGGCGCGGCCGGTGGCACCGAGGGCGCCGCCGCCGGTGGCACGGCCGCCCCGCGCCGCCGCCGCGGCGTCCGCGTCCCCTGGCTGGGCGACCTGCTGGCCCGCCTCGCCCTGCGCACCCCCGCCGCCCACCTGCTCCACGAACGGCACGCCCGCTACCTGCGCGAACTCACCCGCGCGTTCGAGCAGCACCGCTGGGAGGACGCCCTGCGCGACGCCCTCCCGCTGGCCTCCGCGCGGCGGAGCGGCGCGGCCACCCGCACCTGGCTCTCCCTCGCCCTGCCCAAGCGCTTCGCCGGCCCGCTCCGCGCCACCCCGGCCACCGGCCGCCCGGCCGCCCAGGCCGCGTTCCACGGCCGCACCGCCCATCAGCACCTCACCGCGCTCTACCGGGGCGCCGCCGAACGGCTGGAACAGCAGGGGCGGATCGACGAGGCCGCCTTCGTCCTCGCCGACCTGCTCGACGCGCCCGCCGAGGCCGTCGCCCTGCTCGACCGGCACGACCGCCGCGCCCAGGCCGCCGAACTCGCCGAGGGCCGCGACCTGGCCGCCGACCTGGTGGTCCGCCTCTGGTGGCGGGCCGGCGAGCACGAGCGCGCCGTCCGCATCGCCCACCGCCGCGGCGCGTTCGCCACCGCCGTCGACCGCCTGGCCGCCACCGACCCGCAGGCCGCCCGCGCCCTGCGCGCGGCCTGGGCCGAGCACTGCCGCGCGGCCGGCGACCGGCTCGGCGCCGTCGAGGCGGCCTGGCCGGACGCGGGGCTGCGTCCCACGATCGTCGCCGACCTGCGCGACGCCGTCGCCCTCGGCGGTCCCACCCGCGGCCGGGCCCTGCCGTACCTGCTGGCGCTGGACGCCGGCGACGCCACCCGCGCCCTGGCCCGCGCCGTCCTCGACGGCGACGGCGACCCGCACACCACCGGCCGCTCCGCCCTGACGGCCGCGCTCGCCGACCTGCCGGCCGCCGACGAGGCCACCGACCGCGAACTCGCCACCGCCGCCGCCCGGGCCGCCGTCCGCGACGGCGGCTTCGGCGGCGCCCACGGCGGGCGCGGGGAGGCGGTCGAGAAGACGCTGTTCGACCGGCTGCTGCGCCGCGCCGACCCCCTGGTGGCCGCCGACCTGGCCCGCCCCCGTCCGCTGCCCCGCCTGAGCACGGCCGCCCCCGCGTACACCGCGGCCGACCGGCCGGGCACGCTTCCGGTCCTGGACGCGGCCCTGCTGGCCTCCGGCTCCCTGCTGGTCGCCTGCGGCCAGGCGGGCGTGCGGCTGCTCGCCCCCGACGGCCGCACCCGCGCCCACTGGGACGCCCCCGCCGACCGGCTCGTCCTCGCCGACCACGGCGGCAGCGCGCTGCTGGTCGCCGACCACGGCCCGGAACTGCGCGGGTTCGCCCGCCTCGACCTCGTGACCCGCACCGTCCGGCCGTGGACCACCCTGCGGGCCCGGCAGCTCGCGCCGTCCTTCGACGGCCGGCACCTGGTCGCCTCGGACGAGGACGGGATCGTCGTCCTCGACACCCTGACCCCGCGCCCGACCGTGGTGTGGCGCGAACTCGGCCGCGACCAGCGGCTGGTGTTCGGCATCGCCCGCACGCCGGACAGCTGCGCGGCCGTCGTGTACTCGGGACTGGTCGGCGGTATGCCGTTCACCGAGGTGTGGCGCTGGGACCTGCCGGGCTGGGAGCTGCGCGGGCGCCGACGGGTGGACGACGTGCTCACCGACCTGATGTCCCGTTCGCTCCTGGAGGACCTCTTCGACCTCGCCGCCCTCGCCGACGGCAGCCTGCTCAGCACCGAGCCGGAGACCAGCCCCGGTCACGGCGGGCCGGAGCACACGGTCCTGCGCTGGTCCTCCGATCTCCCGCCCGCCGAACTGCGCGTCGACGGCTTCGCCCGCTCCGCGCCCGCCACCGACGGCGACCACTGGGCGCTCACCGTCCCCGAGGGCGCGGACCTGCGCGTCCACGCCGGCACGGGCCCGTCCGCCGACCCCGCGCTCTCCCTGCTCTTCCCGGAGGCCTCGGGCCCCGGGATCGGCGTGCGCCGCCACGCGGGCGCCGTCACCTACTGGCACCGCTCCGGCCGCGTCCTCGCCACCTCCGCCGACGGCACCACCCTCCTCGCCAACCTCCGGGTGACGGCCCGCTAGACGTTCAGCCGGAGCTGCAGCCGGCACCCGCCGGGGCGGTTGCCGGTGTCGACGGTGAGCGCCACCGGGTGGCCCGGTGACGCGGTGAAGAGGTCGTTCGGGAGCGCGCCGCCGCAGGATCCGGACGGACAAGTCGCCGGAAGGGGCGGCGGGCCGTCAGCCGGGGGCGTCTTCCGGCTCACCCCGCCCGGCGCGCGATCAGCACTTCCAGGCCGTCGAGGATCCGCTCCAGGCCGAAGTCCAGTGCCTGGTCCCGGCCGTCCGGTGAGGCCAGGGCGGCGGCGAGCGCGGGGAAGCGGTCGGCGTGGCGGTGGACGAGCGGGCCGAGGAGGGAGAGGAGTTCCGCCTCGGGCCGGCCGTCCGGGCGCGTCGCGCGGGCCTGCTGGGCGATGCTCCGGATGTGGCCGGTCAGCAGCACGGCGGCGTCCATCCGCTCGGCGCCGCTCAGTCCCGAGCCGTCCAGGGCCACCATCACCCGTTCCAGCCAGCCGAGTTCCCGGGGGCCCATCACCCGGGGGCCGACGGTGGCGTCGAGCAGCCACGGGTGCTCGTCGAAGGACGCTGCCAACTGCTCTGCCCAGTAAGTCAGTTGTTCTCGCCAGCCGAGCCCGTCCGCGGCCGCCGGCGGTTCGCCGACGGCCGACTCCACCATGAGCGCGACCAGTTCGGCCTTGCCGGGCACGTAGCGGTAGAGCGACATCTTGGTGAAGTCGAGCAGTCCCGCCACCTTCTGCATCGAGACGGCGCCGAGGCCCTCGGCGTCCGCGACCTCGATGCCCGCCGCAGCGATCCTCGCCAGGCTCAGCGCGGGCTTCGGCCCCCGGGACGGCTTCGCCGGCGGCCCCCAGAGCAGTCGCACCGCCGCGTTCACTTCCTCGCCCACTGTCCGCTCCGTCCCGTCTTCCCGCCCGCTCCCGCCCGGCCCTTGCGGGGCGGCCCAACTGTGTCTACCGTACACAGCAATAAACAGTGTCCGTCGGACGCAGTTATCCGGCGGCCCCGTGGACGGAGTGGTTCCCATGAGCACCAGGGTCCTGATCTCGGGCGCGAGCATCGCCGGCCCCGCGCTGGCCCACTGGCTGGGGCGGTACGGCTTCGAGGTCACCGTCGTCGAGCTGGCGCCCGCCCTTCGCGGCGGCGGCCAGGCGGTCGACTTCCGCGGCGACACCCACCTGACCGTGCTGGAACGGATGGGTGTGCTCGACGAGTTGCGCGCGCTCGACACCGGCGGCAGCCCGATGACCTTCGTCGACCCGCGCGGCCGCCGGCTCCTCCACCTGCCGGCCGACTTCGCGGGCGGGGACATCGAGGTCCCGCGCGGCGAACTCGCCCAGGTGCTGTACCGGTACAGCCTCCCGCGCGCGGAGTACCTCTTCGGCGACACGGTCACCGCCCTGGAGGAGACGCCCGCCGGCGTCCGGGTGACCTTCCGCCACGGCGCGCCCCGCGAGTTCGACCTGGTGATCGGCGCCGACGGGCTGCACTCCGCCGTCCGCCGGCTCGCCTTCGGCCCGGAGGAGCGCTACGTGCGCCACCTCGGCTACTACGCCGCCATCTGGCAGCTGCCCAACGACCTCGGCCTGCCGCCCGGCTCGGTCGGGCTCAACGTCCCCGGCCGGCTCGCCGCCGCCGGCGCCGGCCACCGCGACCCGGCGCGAGCGGGTGCCTTCTTCCTCTTCGCCTCGCCCGAACTCCGCTACGACCGCCACGACCCGGCCGGGCAGAAGGCGCTGATCCGGAACGCCTTCGAGGGCCTCGGCTGGGAGGTGCCAAGGCTGTTGGCGAGCCTGGAGCAGGCCCCCGAGCTGTACTTCGACTCGATCAGCCGGGCCGATGTCCCCACCTGGTCCACCGGCCGGATCGCGCTGCTCGGCGACGCCGCCTGCGGGGCCGCCATCGGCGGCATGGGCACCGGTACCGCGGTCGTCGCGGCCTACGTCCTGGCCGGCGAACTGGTCCGCTCCCGCGGCGACCACCGCACCGCCTTCGCCCGCTACGAGCAATTCCTGCGTGCCTACGCCCGCGGCTGCCAGAAGGGCGGCGACCGCACCGGCCCCTTCCTGGCCCCCGCCACCGCCACCGGTCTGAGGGTGCGCAACGGATTGCTGAACCGCCGCTGGATCCTCGACCGGATGCTGGAGTCGGGCAAGCGGGTCAGCACGCTCGACCTGCCGGACCATCCGGCCGGGCGGGAGAATCCGGCCTATCGCCCATCCGGGGAGGACTACCCTACGAACACGCGCCGCTACCCAGTGCGGCCGGTTGAGGAGGACTCCTGTGACGTCGCCCTGTGACCCTTCCTACGCCCGTGCCGGTGACGTGGCCACCGCCGTCATGGTGATGGACTCGCGGCTCAAGGCCATCTACGACGGCAAGGCCGGGAGCGATCCCGAACGGCAGCGGATGGCCGACGACTTCGTCCGGTCGATGACCGCGGCGGACGCCGACGCGCTGCTCGACGGCGTCTGCACGCTGATCTACATGTACATGGACTGGCTGCGGACGGTCTGCGCGCGGCACGACAAGGAGGTCATCGAACACGTGGTGCCCACCCTGGTGGCCACGATGCGCATGATGCCCAACACCTTCCGCCCCGAGGTCATCCCCACCATGGCCGCGCTGCTGATCGCCTCCGGCACCGGTCTGAGCCCCAACCTCTGGCGGGCCCAGTACGGCGACTGGACCCGCGCCGAGATGAACCCGCTGGAGGCGACCGCCGTCCTGCTCGCCGAGCAGATCAACCGGATGGCCGGCGACGACCAGGAGTTCGCCACCCGCCTGATCACGGACGCGCTGGCGATGACGGACGACAACTGACCCTGCGGTCGGCCCGTTGGGTGCCCGGCCGGTCCGGCCTTCGCTCAGCTGGTCAGATCCAGTGAGCCGTCGCCCGGCCAGGCCCGCGCGGGACTGGCCTGCCTGCGGGACATCATCGCCGAATACACTGACGCCTGACCAGTGGGGCCGGCTGCGAAGCGGCCGAGCCCGACATGGACCAGATCCGTGCCGACCTCACCGCCGTGACCGGCATCGCGGCGCTCACCGGCTTCGCCGATACGGTGCCGTGTCACCTGCTGTTCACGTTGCCGCGGGGGGTCGCACGGGCGCACCGAGGGGGTCAGTATGGCGACGATCACGGTGGACGTGGCAGTTCCCGACGCGCTGCGGCCGGTCGTGGATGTGGCAGCGTTGCCGGCGGCCCTCGGTGACGCGGGGCCGGCGTGGCTGGTGCTGTCCGAGGACGGACGGCTGGCGCGGTGGACGCCGACGACCGGCGAGGTGCGGGACGTGGCCCGGTATCGGGAGGAGAGGCCGGCGTCCGAATACGGTGGCGGCGTTCGACTGCGGCTTCATGTGTCCCGATGCGGCCGTTGGGCGGCGGTGGTTCAGGACCGCGGTCGGTACGGCACCGTCGTCGATCTCACCACCGGCTCGCCGGCGTTGACGTTGGACGGCGGGGACTACTGCTGTGAAACCGTCCCGTTCGCGTTGGCGTTCGCCGAACACGCTGGCCGGCCGGTTGTCGTCCATCGCACGGACTGGAACCGGTTGGATGTCACCGATCTCGCGTCCGGCGAGGTGCTTACGGCGCGGGACACCCCGGACGGGGATGAGGAAGACGCGGAGTACGACCTCGACTACTTCCACGGCGCGCTGTCGCTGAGTCCTGACGGGACGCGTGTCTACGACGGCGGTTGGGTGTGGCAGCCGTGCGGGATGCCGGCGGTGTGGAGCCTGACCGCCTGGCTGCACGACAACCCGTACGAGTCCGAGGGCGGGCCCAGTTATGCGGTGTATCCCGAGGTCTCGGACTGGAACCGGCCGGCGGTGTGGATCGACGACGGGCGGATCGCGGTGTACGACCGGGACGATGCCGGCAGCGGTACCGTCCACGTCCTCGACCCCACCTCGATCGAACTGCGCTCGCCGGGCGTCCGATGGATCAAGGTGGTCGCGACGTTCCCCTGGCCGGTCGGCGATTTCGGCTTCTTCACCGACGGAGAGCATCTGCTGATCGCCGACGAGGCCGGTCTGCAGGGCGTCGACATCACCAGCGGACAGCAGGTGTTCGCGATCGACGGGTTCCGCCCGGCGCGTCAGGATCGGCATACCGGAACGCTGATCCAGGTCGGCAGCGCCGATGCCCGGTTGTGGACGCCGCCGGAGTGGACCGCGCGCGCCGGCTGAGCCGCCATTTCCCGCAGGGTGCCGAGCGGGAGAACATCCGCGAGTCCACACTGGCAGGGCCCGACACCGCCTCTCGCAAGGGGCGCAACCCCTCGGTGAACGGGCATCTACCGGGCACTGGGTGCAGATGGCCGTCCTTCCAGGACTGTCGCCACCGGGGGCACGGAGGTGGCGTGAAGCCACAGTGCCGGCCGGATACTTCGCCGCCGGGTGTGTGGCTGCCGCCGTTCGGGGTGACGAGAGATATGGGGATGTGTAGTATCCCGATTGTGCTGATGGGTGAAGGCGTGGAGTGGGGTCTGCACTGCTGTCTGGCGTTGGCGTGGCTCGACGAGCAGGCGCCGATTCCGGCCGGGCGGCTGGCGGAGATCTTCGAACTCCCGCCGGTGTATCTCAAGAAGCGGCTGCAGCCGCTGGTCAAGGCCGGGGTGCTCACCTCGGTGGCGGGCGCGCGCGGCGGGTACCGGCTGGGGCGGGCGCCCGAGCGGATCACGCTGATGGACGTGGTCGCGGCGGCCGAGGGGGCGACCGAGGCGTTCCGCTGCACCGAGATCCGGCAGCGCGGCGCGGGGGTGGAGGCGCGCGAGGGGGAGTTCGCCAAGCCGTGCGGCGTCGCGGGGGCGATGCGGCGCGCCGAACTCGCCTGGCGGCGCGAGCTGGCCGCGCAGACCATCGCCGACCTGCTCGCCGCCGGCCCGCCCGGCGCCCCGGCCCGGATCCGCCGCTACCACGAGCGCCTCGGCTCCTGACGGCACATCGCTTCGGCCCGGCCCTCCTCGGTCGGGCCTGTTCACGGAGGGGAATCGGGATGTCTGATGTCTCGTTAAGGGGAAGGGGTGCGCGAGGCGCTGTCCCGGCGCTGGCGCTCGGCACCTTCGCGGTGGGCACCGACGCCTTCGTGGTGGCCGGCTTCCTGCCCGAACTCGCGGCCGACCTCGGCGTTCCGACGGCCACCGCCGGCCAGGCCGTCACCGTCTTCGCGGCCGCGTACGCGCTGCTGTCACCGGTGCTCGCCACCCTGACCGCCCGGCTGCCGCGCCGCCGGCTCCTGGTCGGCGCGCTCGTCGGGCTGGGGGCGGCCAACCTCGCCTCCGCGCTGGCACCGGACTTCGGCGTGCTGCTCGCGTCCCGGGTGGCCGCCGCGGCCGCCGCGGCGGCGTTCACGCCCAACGCGGGCGCGGTGGCGGCCTCCCTGGTCCGGCCGGAACGGCGGGCCCGGGCGCTGGCGGTGGTGGTGGGCGGGCTGACCGTCGCCACGGCGCTGGGTGTGCCGCTGGGCGGGGTGGTCGGGGAGTGGACGGGGTGGCGGTGGGCGCTCGGCGCGGTGGCGGGGCTGGCGCTGCTGGTCGCGGGGGCGGTGGCGGCGCTGCTGCCGTACCTGCCCGGAAACCCTCGGGTCCCGCTGCGCGAGCGGCTCGCCGTGCTGCGGCACCCGGCCGTGCGGGCGATCCTGCCGCTGACGGTGCTGGGGATGGCGGCGGCGTACACCGTGTACGCGTACAGCGTGCCGGCCCTCGCGGCGGTCGGCCTGACGGCCCGCGACACGGCGTGGGCACTGGGCCTCTACGGCATCGGCGCGGTGCTGGGGAACCTGGGGGCCGGCCTCGCCACCGACCGGGTGGGCGGCGTCCGGGTGCTGCGGGTCGGGTACGTGCTGATGGCCGCCGGGCTGGCCGGCCTCGGCGCTCTGGCGGCGGGCGGGGTGCGGATGCCGGTGCTGGTCGGAGTGCTCATGGTGGCCTGGGGAGCGGGCAGTTGGTGCCAGACGCCCCCGCAGCAGCACCGCCTGATCGCGGCCACCCCGGGGGAGGCGCCGCTGGTGGTCGCCCTGAACTCCTCCGCCATCTACGCGGGTATCGGCGCCGGTACCCTGACCGGCGGCCTGACCGCCCGCTCGGGGGCGGTCACGATGTACGCGACGGCCGCCGGTCTGGCCGTTCTCGCTCTCGTCTACCTGCTGCTCACAGCGGGAGAACGGACTGCGTCCTGGTGAACCACGATCTGGGCCTCCCCGCCACCCAACTCGCGCGGCGCACCCTGGCCCATGCGCGGAGTCTGTTGCCGGCCGCGCTCTTCCACCACAGCGTGCGGACGTATCTCTACGGACGTCTCCTCGGCGAGCAGCGCGGTCTGCGGCCCGACCACGACTACGACGACGAACTCCTGTTCCTGGGCTGCCTGCTGCACGACAGCGGGCTGAGCGCGGAGGGCAACGGGGACCAGCGGTTCGAGCTGGACGGCGCTGACCTGGCCGTCCGCTTCCTGCGGGAGGAGGGGGTGGCGTCGGATCGCAGGGAGGTGGTGTGGGACGCGATCGCGTTGCACATGGACCGCGAGATCGCCGAGCGCAAGCGCCCTGAGATCGCCCTCGTCGCCCTCGGCGCGGGCTTCGATCTGGGCGGCGGACCGAACAGGCTCCCGCCCGGCTACGCGGACCGTGTCCACCGGGCCCACCCCCGCTTGCGAGCGGCGGCGGTGCTGCACGACAGCATCGTGAACCAGGCGTTGGAGAATCCCCGGAAGGCGCCGCCGTTCACCATGCAGGGCGAACTCGTCCGCCAGGCCACCGGCGGGAGCCGGCCGACCTGGGAGCAACTCGCCCGATCGGCGGGATGGGACGACTACGAGGGCTCCCCGTGACGGCTTTCAGGCGGCTTCGAGCCGGTCGAAAGCGGCGACGCCGGGCTGCGCGAGCCGGACGAGTCCGGCGGAGAGGCCCGGCCGTCCCGCGACGATGCGAAGAGCCCGCTCCGGCGACGCGAGCGTCATCCGGGTGTGCCCATCGACGACGAAGAGGTGTGTCGGGGGTCGTCGTAGGCGAGTCCCCGGGCCACGACCCACCCCGCTCCGTGGTTGTCACACTCTCCCGTCGGGTTCCGTCAGTGCGGTGACCGAACAGGAACCCGAACGGGAGAGTGGTGGACCCATGAACGACGCGCGTATGGCCAATCCGGCGGTCGTGATCCCCGAGGCCATGCCGGCGATCCTCGGCCTGGTCAAGGCGGCGAAGAAGGGCGGCGTGCCCGAGAGCGTCCTCGAACTGGTGCACCTGCGGGCGAGCCAGATCAACGGGTGCAGCTACTGCGTCCTCGCCGGTATCACGAGTGCCAAGAGGAACGGCGAGAGCGACGAGCGGCTGCACGCGGTGGCGGCGTGGCGGGAGGCGCCGTTCTTCACCGAAGCCGAGCGGGCCGCGCTGGAACTGGCCGAGTACGTGACCCGGCTCGCCGACCGGGCCGTCGTCCCGGACGACGTCTGGAACGCGGCGGCCTCGCACTTCTCCGAGCCCCAGCTGGCCTCCCTCGTCCTCTGGATCAGCCTGACCAACTTCTTCAACCGCATCAACGCCACCACCCGCCAGCCCGCCGGCACCACCTGGTAGGCGCGAGGACGGCACCACGGCCGTGGGGTGACCCGGCCGCGGCTACTCGGTGAGGGCGAGGGCCGCGGCCGGGCAGCCGCCGACGGCGAGGCGGACGGCCGGGTGGGAGTCCTGCGGTGGGTGAGCCGCCAGCAGGACGACGAGGCCCTCCTCCTCGTCCTGGTCGAACACCGCCGGGGCGGTCAGGGCGCACATGCCGGCACCGATGCAGCGGGTGCGGTCGGCGTGGAGTTCCATGGCGGTCAGCCCTCGTCCCAGGTCACCGGCAGGCGGTGCACGCCGTAGATGTTCATGTTCGTGCGCAGCGGCACCTCCTCGGCCGGCACGGCGAGCCGCAGCGTCGGGAAGCGTTCGAACAGGGCGGGAAGGGCGACCGTCAGCTCGACGCGCGCGAGCTGCTGGCCCAGACACTGGTGGATGCCGTGGCCGAAGCCCAGGTGTCCCGTGGCCCTGCGGCCCAGGTCGAGCGAGTCGGGGTCGGGGAAGCGCTCCGGATCGCGGTTGGCCGCTTCGAAGGAGAGGGTGACGCTCTCGCCCGCCCTGATGAGCCGGCCCTCCAGCTCGACGTCCTCCAGCGCGGACTTGATACCGGTGTGGGCGATCGTCAGGTAGCGCATCAGCTCCTCCACGGCCTCGGGTGCCAGGTCCTGGGCCCCGCGCAGGGCCTCGGCCTGGGCCGGGTGGCTCAGCAGCGCGAAGGTGCCGTGGGCGATCATGTTGGCCGTGGTGTCGAGCCCGGCGGCGAGCAGGAAGCCGCCGACGCCCACGAGTTCCTCGTCGGTGAGGTCGGAGTCGCGGGCGAGCTCGCCGAGCAGGTCGGTGGAGGGCCCCTCGCCGGAGGGCTCCTCGTCGGACGGCTCCGCGCGCTTGGCGGCGACCAGCTCCGCCATGTACTCCTGGAGCCCGGTCATCGCGGCGTACCGGTCCTCCGGTGCCGCGTCCATGGACATGAGCGTGTGGGCGTGGCTCTGGAAGCGCTCGCGGTCGGCGTAGGGCACGCCGAGCAGTTCGCAGATCATCAACGCCGGGATGGGCCGGGCGAAGGCCTCGACCAGGTCGGTGCCCGGGCCTCCGCGTTCCAGCGCGTCCAGGCAATCGGCGGTGATCTCCTGGACCCGGTCGGTCAGCCGGCGCATCCGGCGGACGGTGAACCTGCCCGCCAGGAGCCGCCGGAAGCGGGTGTGCTCGGGCGCGTCCATCCCGGTCATGTCGCCGACGGGGGCGGGCGGGATCGGGCCCTCGGGGCCGCCGGGGAACGGGTAGTGCATCAGCTCGTACCGGGAGCTGAAGCGCGGGTCCGCCAGGATCGTCCGGACGACGGCGTAGCCGGTGGCCAGCCAGCCGACATGGCCGTCCGGGTAGGTCATCCGGGCCAGCGGGTCGCGCTCGCGCACCTCCGCCAGCCCGGCGGGCGGGTCGAAGGGGCAGCCGGCGGCGCGCTGGGTGGGGATCGTCACCGGGGCGGTGGTCGACGGTTCGTGCTGCATGGTGTCCTCCGAGGGGAGCGGGACGCGGCGTGAATCGTGGGGTGCATGTGTGGTGCATGTGTGGTGCGGCTGTGGTGTGGATATGGCGCCATTGGCGTCACGCATGACGCCATGGCCGTGTGGCGGCAACTACCTCCTTGACACGCCGTCTTGTGGGCGCGGCTCCGCTGCGCCGACCTCCAGTGCGACCGGTTCGGGAAGCCGCCCGGAGCCATCATGGCGCCATACTGGCGCCGCCGCAACCGTATTTGGCGCCGCCCTGGCATCGAGGCGCTGCCGCCGGGGCCGCATCTACCGTGAGCCGCCCCGCTCGCCGCCCAAGTGGCCCTCCCGTCGGCCGGGTTGGGCGGCGGATCGGTGTTGCCTGATCGTCCGACTGTACGTAAATATACGTACAGTCGATCAGGACCTCACGCCACCGAGGAGCACCTCCGCATGCCCGTCACACCACCGCTCAACGCCGCCCGTTCCGGCTGGACGCTCGCCCTGCTGGCCCTGGGGCAGGCCGTCTTCGCACTGGACCTCAACATCGTCTTCGTCGCCTTACCCGAGATCGGCACTGACCTCGGGTTCCCCGGCCAGACCCAGCAACTCGTGGTCAGCGCCTACGTCGTGTTCGCCGGCGGATTCCTGCTGCTCGGCGGCCGGGCCTGCGACCTGCTCGGGCGGCGGCGGGTCTTCGTCGCCGCCCTCGCCCTCTACGGTCTCTCCTCGCTCGCCGGCGGGCTCGCCCGCTCGCCCGAGGTCATCGTGGGCGCCCGGATCGTCCAGGGCGTCGGCGGCGCGCTGCTGCTCCCGTCGATCCTCTCCCTCGTCAACACCCTGTTCGAGGAAGGGCCGCGACGCAACCGCGCCCTCGCCGTCTGGGGCGGCGCCGGAGCCAGCGGGCTGACGCTGGGCGCGCTGCTCGGCGGGGTGCTGACCGAGGGCTTCGGCTGGCCCGCCGTCTTCTTCGTCAACGTGCCGCTGGCCGCCGCGATCGCGGTCGCCGCCGTGTTCGTCGTGCCGCGCGACCCGGCCCGCACCGAGCGCCGCCGCTTCGACCTGCCGGGTGCGCTGACCGTCACCGCCGGTGCGACCCTGCTGGTGTTCGCGCTGGTGCAGGCCCCCGAGCGCGGCTGGGCCGCCCCGTGGATCCTCGGCGCCCTCGCGGCCGCGCTCGTGCTGCTCGCCGCCTTCGCCCTCGTCGAGACGCGCAGCGCCGATCCGCTGATGCCGTTCCGGCTGTTCCGCAACCGCAGCCTGAGCGCCGGTGCGGCGATCACCTTCCTCTACACGGCCACCTTCGGCGTCCTGCCGTACTTCCTCACCGTCCTCCTGCGGAGCGTGCACGGATACAGCGCCCCGCAGACCGGCCTCGCCTTCCTCGTCCTCTCGCTGGCGATCGCCGCCGGCACCCAGCTCGGTGAGCGGCTGACCACCCGGGCCGGCCTGCGGTCCACCCTGCTGGGCGGGTTCGCGCTCGGCGCGGTCGGCACCGCCGCGCTGGCCGCGGGCTTCGACGCCGACGCCGGCTATCTCGCGCTGGTGCCGGGCCTGGTGGTCTCGGGCGTGGGTCAGGGCGTGGTCTGGACGGCCATGTGGATCGCGGCGGCCGCCGGCACCGCCGCCCGTGAACAGGGCATCGCCGGCGGGGCGGCCTCGACCACGATGAACCTCGGCAACGCGATCGGCCTCGCGCTGTTCACCGCCGTCGCCGACGCGGGCACCGACGGCCCGGGCGGCGAGGGCCTGGCCCGCGCCACGGCGGACGGCGGGTTCCTGGTGGTCCTGCTCGCCGCCGCCGCGATGCTGCTGGGCCTGCTGCTCGCCCTGGTCCTGCGCCCGGCGCGCGCGGACGCCCCTGCGGCCGTCGCCCCCGACTGCCCCCTGGCCGTGTCGGGTTGACCGACCCTCGCGTGAACGGCCCGGGGGCGGACGGCGCTTCCGCCGCCCGCCCCCGGGCCGCTCGTCGTCCCCGGGCCCGCCCGGTGGCCGAGCCCGGGGACCGGGTCAGGAGAGGGCGAGTTCCGTGACGTTCTCGCCCTCCAGGGTCCACGCGGCCCAGAGGGGGCCTTCCTTGACGTAGGCGGTGCCGTTGTCCTTGACGATGCCGATGCGGTTGCCGGACAGGGCGAGCTGGCTGGTGTCGGCGGCTTCCAGGGTCCACTCGGCGCCCAGCGAGCCCTCCTTGACCAGGGCGTTGCCGTCGTCCGTCAGCACGCCGATGCGGTCGCGGGAGAGCTCCAGCTGGGCGGCGCCGTCGGCCTCCAGGGTCCACTGCGCACCCAGTGATCCCTCCTTGACCAGGGCGGTGCCGTTGCCCCTGAGCACGCCGACGCGGTTGCCGGACAGGGAGAGGTGGAGCGTGTGGTCGGCCTGCCCGGTCCACGCGGCGTCGAGGGGCCCCTCCTTGACCAGGGCGTTGCCGTTGCCCTTGAGGATGCCGATGCGGTTGCCGGAGAGCTGGAGCTCCTTGACGCTGTCGCCCTCCAGGGTCCACGCGGAGTAGAGGGGGCCTTCCTTGACGTAGGCGGTGCCGTTGTCCTTGACGATGCCGACGCGGTCGCCGGACAGGGCGAGCTGCTTGACGTTGGCTGCCTCAAGGGTCCACGCGGCGGAGAGGTCTCCCTCCTTCACGAGGGCCGACCCGTTGTCCTTGAGGATGCCGATGCGGTTGCCCGCGATCACGATCTGCTTCACGCCCTCGCCCTCGACGGTCCACGCGGCGGAGAGCTCGCCCGCCTTCACGAGGGCGGTGCCGTCGCCCTTGAGGAGGGCGATGCGGTCGCCGCCGTCGCCGGAGACGGTGCCGGGAACGGCCGCGCCGGCCGCGGTGGCCGCGAGGGCCGTGGCGGTGAGCGCCGCGAGCGCGGCGGCGGTGAACGACTTCTTCATGGGGGCCTCCGTACGGGGAAAGAGGATGACCTGGGCATGCCAGGCCGTGGACTGTGCGGTGCCGAGGAACAGGAGATCACCGGCATCCGGGGACCCGGTGCGGCGCACCGCAAGCGCACGGGAGCATTTCTTCACGCGGAGAACACATCCGCCGCCGCGCGCGGGATCGGCCGGGGGCGCTCGTGATGACCTGTCCGGATCGCGCGATCACCGGACGATCCGGTTCCGTCGATACACATGTGACATGTCACAGGCTATTGATGTGCAATCCGTCCTGTGAGACGGTTCGTCCCACACCTCGGCACCCTCACGCCCCCATGCCCGAGGCATCCCCTTTTCCCTTCCCCCACGAAGGAATGACGATGCGTCCGCTCTCACGCATGCCCGGACTGCTGGTCGCAGTCGCCGCGGCAGGCGCCACCCTCCTCGGTATAGCCGCCGGTCCGGGCCAGGCGGCGACCGCCGCCCCCGCACCGGCCATCGCGAGCCCGCACCGGGCCGCCGACGGCCCGTCGGGGGTGACGGGAAGCCCGTTCGCCGACCCCGAGAGCCCCGGGGCGCCGCAGGCCCGCCGGCTCACGGCCGATCAGTTGCCCCTTCTCACCGCGCCGGTCCCGTCCGGGACGGCCCCGGCCGGGACCGGCTCGCCCCTGGCCCCGGCGCGCTCGCTCGTGGCGGGGCCGGCCGCCGCCGCGTCCTGCACCCCGGCCGACTTCGCCGGCCGGACCGGGGCGGCCCTGGTCTCCTACGTCACGGCCTCGACGCCCGAGTGCATCGGCTCGCTGTTCCTGCTGGCCGGAGGCCCCTACGCCTCGGGCGTGTTCCGCCAGAGCCAGATGGCGACGATGGCCGACGCCTTCCAGAGCGCCGCCGCCACCTACCCCGGCGACAACTCCGCCGGCACCTGGCAGGTCGTCCTCTTCCTGCGCGCGGGCTACTACGTGCACGAGAAGGACCCCGCCCGCGTCGGCACCTACGACTCCTCGCTCACCGCCGCCGTGGCACGCGGCCTCGACACCTTCGTGGCCGGCCCGCACTTCGCGGACGCCACCGACGCGAACGGCCCGGTCGCGGCCGAGGCCGTCATCCTCACCGACAGCGCGGACCTGCAGCACCGCTACCTGGACACCTACCGGCAGGTGCTCGACGGCTACAACGCTTCCTACAACACGTCCAAGCACCTGCTCAACTTCGTCAACAGCGTCCTCAGTGCGCTCGACCGCGGCCACCAGAACAAGGCCTACACCACCGCCGTCGCCGCGGACCCGCGCATCGTCGACACCCTCGCCGCGTTCACCCGCGACCACCGCGACCTGCTCGGCACGGACAACTCCTTCCTGGAGTCCAACGCGGGCATCGAACTGGCCCGCTACGTGAAGTACCCGGCCCTCCAGGCCAAGGTCCGCCCGCTGATCAAGGAACTGCTCGACGGCTCGTCCATGACCGGCCCCACCGCCCCGCTCTGGGTCGGCGCCGCCCATACGGCCTGGTACTTCGACGAGGGCCAGTGTGCCTCCTACGGCGTCTGCGACCTGCCCCGACGGCTGGCCGAGGCGGCGCTGCCGATCACCCACACCTGCAACGCGACCGTCACCCTCCGGGCCCAGGACCTCACCGCCGCCGAACTCGCGGCCGTCTGCGCCGACCTCAAGGGCGAGGACGCGTTCTTCCACAACCTGGTCCGCGACAACGGTCCCGTCCCCGGCCAGTACCAGTCGTCCGTGCAGGTCGTCGTCTTCGCGAGCCAGGCCGACTACCGGACGTACGCCGGCCCGATCTTCGGCGCGAACACCGGCAACGGAGGCATCACCCTCACCGGTGACCCGAGTGACCCGGCCAACCAGCCCGTCTCGATCATGTACCGGCACCCGAAGGAGAACGGCTTCACCGCCCGGATCTGGAACCTCAACCACGAGTACGCCCACGCCCTGGACGCCCGCTACGACTTCAAGGGCGACTTCTACGACCAGACCAGCGTGCCCAACCTGTGGTGGCTGGAGGGCGTCGCCGAGTACGTCTCCTACACCTACCGCGGCATCACCGACGCCAACGCGGTGGCCCAGGCGCCCAAGCACACCTACGCGCTCAGCACCCTGTTCCAGAGCACCTACCTCAACAGCGATGTGGTCCGCACCTACCACTGGGGCTACCTCGCCACCCGCTTCATGATCGAGCGGTACCCGAGCGTCGTCCAGACCATGCTCCACTACTTCCGCACCGGCAACTACGCGCAGGGCTACGCCTACTACAACGGCATCGGCACCCGCTACGACGCCGGCTTCACCAGCTGGCTCGACTCCTGTGCCACCGACCTCTGCCTGACGGCGGGCACCCCGAAGGCCGCCTTCGACGCCACGGTCCGCGACCTGAACGTCCAGCTGACCGACCGCTCCACCGTCACCAACGGGAAGGGCGGCATCACCACCCGGTCCTGGAACTTCGGCGACGGCACCACCTCCACCACGGCCTCCCCGTCGAAGTCGTACCGCACGCCCGGCACCTACACGGTCACGCTCACCGTCACCGACAGCAACGGCAAGGCCGCCACCGCGAGCAATTCCGTCACCGTCACCGCACCCGCCGCGCCCGTCGCCTGCGCCAACCCCGATCCCCGGGCGATGGACTACAACTGCTACCGCACCGGCCGCTCCGCCGACGCGGGCAGCGTCGACCAGCTCTACATCCACCTCCCGGCGGGCACCACCACGCTCACCGTCTCCACCAGCGGCGGGACCGGCACGGCCCACCTCTACTACAACGCCGACCGCTGGGCCTCCAGCACCTCCTACACGGCCGCCTCCACCGACAGCGGCACCACCCAGACCCTGACCGTCACCAACGCGACCGAGGGCTACCGCTACATCAGCCTCTACGGCAAGACCGCCTTCAGCGGCGTCACCGTCACCACCCGGTACTGACACCCGCGCGAAACGACGGGTCCGGGGCGGACGGCGCGATCACCGTCCGCCCCGGACCCGTCCGGCGTCACTCGGCGACGACGTGCCGCTCGTCGTCGCGTGCGCCCGACAGGACGGCGTCGAGGAGGCCGGGGTAGCGGGCGTCGAGGTCCTCGCGGCGCAGGTGCAGCAGGTTCTCCCGGCCGGAGGGCTGCTGGTGGATGACGCCGCTGTCGCGCAGCACCCGCCAGTGGTGGGTCATCGTCGACTTGGCGGTGATGCCGATCGCGGCGAGCACGCTCCCGCAGTTGTGCGCTCCGCCGCCGTCCAGGACGCGGACGGCGGAGAGGCGGACGGGGTTGCCGAGGGCGGTCAGGACGTGCTCGATCCGGATCTGCTCGCGGGCGGGGTGGCGGTAGCTCATGGCCCCACCGTAACGCGAGGGTTGACGGGAGCGGCCCGCCCCGGGCACCGGGGCGGACGACCGGTATGCTGTAATGCATGCAGAGCAGTAATGACCCTTACGAGATGCGGACGGGCGTGCCCGACGTCGCGACCTTCCGGCACCTGCGGACCGCCTCCGGGATGAGCGACCGCCCGGCCGAGGCGGTGGCCGCGGGCCTGCCGAACAGCTGGTTCGGGGTGACCGTGCACCACGACGGCGAACCCGTGGGCATGGGCCGGATCGTCGGCGACGGGGGAGTGGTGTTCCAGATCGCCGACGTGTGCGTGCTCCCGGCCCACCAGGGCCGCGGGCTGGGCGGGCGGATCATGGCGCGGCTGACCGCCGAGCTGGAGGAGCGCGCTCCCAAGGGCGCCTACGTCTCGCTGATCGCCGACGGGGAGGCGCACCGCCTCTACGCCAGGTACGGCTTCGTCGGGACGGCCCCGGCCTCGGTCGGCATGCACCGGCGGGTGTGAGGCCCGCCCGTCGCGCCCCCGGGCGGGGAGCGCGACGGGCGGGAGGGTGTCAGGAGTGGATGCCCTGCCCCGGGGTCAGGATCCCGGCCGGGTCGAAGCGGTGCTTCGCCGCCACCGCGCGCCCCCACCGGGTGCCGTAGTGGCGGCGCCAGTCGGAGCGGGTCACGTCCGGGATCGCGCCGATCAGGTACCGCTTGCCGCCCAGCGCCACCGCCCGGTCGTACAGCCGGCGGTTGCGCCGCAGCGCGGCGGCGTGGTCGGCGCCCGGGAACGGGAAGGAGAGCAGGTCGAAGTGGAAGCCGACCGGCTCCTCCGGCATCACCGTCATCGGGCGGGTGAACACGCTGGTGCGGTAGGGGTAGAAGAGCAGCAGGCCGGCGCCCAGGTCCTCCGGCGTCAGCAGCTCCATGGCCTCGCGCATGAACGTTTCGGTGGTCGAGGCGGGCAGGAACAGGCTCATCCACGGCTTGGGCAGCGACCACAGGCCGGCCGCCTGCAGGTACCCGGCGAAGCCGTCCACCCGGAACGCGTACTCGCGCGCGGTCTGGTCCGTGAACGTCGTGTCGGCCGCCACGCAGCGCAGGCCGCGCACCAGCTTCGCCCGGTCCGGCGCGGCGGCGCCGTCGTAGTGGACGACGCCCTCGATCTTGTACCGCCAGCCGGTGCCCGCGGCGTTCCGCGAGACGTCGCCGACGTGGAGGTCGAAGCGCCGCTCCAGCATCACCTTCTCGTGGTCCGCGAGGTAGGCGGCCAGGTCGTCGTAGTACAGGTTGAGCACCAGGGCGCGCTCGCGGGCCCGCACCAGGCGCAGGGTGGCCCGGACGATGATGCCGGCCTGCCCGCCGCCGCCCAGCACGGCCTCGAACAGCTCGCGGTTGGCGCTCGCGGAGGCGGTCACCAGCTCGCCGGTGCCGGTCACCACGTCCACCGACTCGACCGTGTCCGTCTGGAAGCCGTGGCGCTGCACGCCGCCGCCGATGCCGCCGACGCTCAGCGTGCCGCCGACCGACAGGTGGAGGTAGTCGGTCAGGCTGGGCGGCATCCAGCCCTGGGCGAGCGCGGCGTCGGTCAGCTGAGCCCAGGTGACGCCCGCCTCGACCACGGCGCGGCCGGGGGTGATCCGGACGATCCGGTCCAGTCCGCGCGCGTCGATCGCGACGCCGCCGCGCGCGGCGGCCTGGCCGTAGCTGGAGTGCGACTCCAGTTCGGCGGTGCTGCCGGTGCCGCTCTGGCCGTTCATCGCGACCGGGATGCGGTGGCGGTGGGCGAAGCGGATCAGGGTGGCGACGTCGCGCACCGAACCCGGGCGCAGGACGGCGCGCGGCGCGGCGGTCACCAGGTGCCCGAAGTCCCCGCCGAACCGGGACAGCGTCGCGGCGTCGGCCACCATCGTCCCGTCCAGCGGGGGCAGCGCCGCGAGGGAGGCGTCGGCCGGGGCGTCCGCCGCGGCTTCGGCGGGCGCGCCGACGGCCCAGGAGCGGCCGACGGTGTTCCACCCGATGACGGTGGCCGCCGCGCCGACGAGCACGCTGCGGCGGGGCAGGGCTGACTTGCTCATTACAGATATCTCCGATCAATCGTCATATGAGCAGTGTTGTATCGCAGTCGGCACGTACACGCGCAATAGGCCGGACCCGACCACTTCGGTGACGGCCGGTCGGGCCCGATCGCCCCGGCCCCCGCCCTTGGCCGAGAGCGGTCTATACCAATGGCCGGAATCCCTGTTGTCCGGCCCCGCCGATCGGGAGAGGGTGGAGCTGTCGGGATCAAGGAACACAAGGAAGACACCGAGGGCGAGCTGGGCCTGGGAGAGCCCAAGGGCCTGTAAAGCCCCCGCTTCGGCTGTGGTGGTTCGAATCCATCCTCGCCCACCTCGGACGACCGCCCCGGGCCGCACCACGGCCCGGGGCGGTCGGCGTCCGGCCCCCGCCGGTCTCCCGCCGGCCGCCGGATAGGCTCGGACGCATGTTCGTCCTGGAGCTGACCTACACCGCCCCGCTCGACCGCATCGAGGCCCTGCTGCCCGCCCACGTGGAGTGGCTCGGCCGCCACTACGAGGCGGGCACCTTCCTGGCCTCCGGCCGCAAGGTGCCCCGGGACGGCGGCGTCATCCTCGCCGTCGGGGAGGACCGGACGGCCGTCGAGGCGCTGGTGCGCACCGACCCGTTCGTCGTCGAGGGCCTGACCGAGTACCGGGTGACGGAGTTCCTCGCCACCACCGTCGCCCCCGTCCTGGAACCCCACCGGCAGCAGCTCCCCGCCTGATCGCCCGACCGGCCCACCGGCCGGTCCACCCCCGGGCCCGGCCGGGCGCCCCGGTTCGGCGCCCGGTCGTGCAGTGGCTACGATCGGTGAGCACGGGGCAAGGAAGCGTCGGGCCGCGAACCGGCGCACGGCGAGAAATCCAGTGGGAGTAGACGATGGCACACGCACGGGCCGGGCAGCCGGCGCAGCCGGGCGACCTGGTGGACGTGGCGCGGCTGGTGACGGCGTACTACACGCTGCACCCGGACCCGGAGGAGCCGGGCCAGCGGGTCGCGTTCGGCACCTCGGGCCACCGCGGCTCCTCGCTGGACGCCGCCTTCAACGAGGACCACATCGCCGCCACCACCCAGGCGATCTGCGAGTACCGCGCGGCCCGGGGCATCACCGGCCCGCTGTTCCTCGGCGCCGACACCCACGCGCTCTCCGAGCCCGCCAAGGCCACCGCGGTCGAGGTGCTGGCGGCGAACGGCGTGACCGTCCTGCTGGACAGCGCCGACGGCTACACCCCGACCCCCGCCGTCTCGCACGCGATCCTGACGCACAACCGGCGCAGCCCGCAGTCGCTCGCCGACGGCATCGTCGTCACGCCCTCGCACAACCCGCCCCGCGACGGCGGCTTCAAGTACAACCCGCCGAGCGGCGGCCCGGCCGGCTCGGAGGCCACCGGCTGGATCCAGGACCGTGCCAACGCCCTGATCCGCGAGGGCCTGCGCGGCGTCAAGCGGGTCCCGTACGCGCGCGCGCTGGCCGCGGCCACCACCGGCCGCCACGACTACCTGACCACCTACACCGAGGACCTGGTCTCCGTCCTCGACCTGGACGCGGTCCGCGCGGCCGGCCTGCGGATCGGCGCCGACCCGCTGGGCGGCGCGTCCGTCGCCTACTGGGGCCGGATCGCCGAGACCCACCGCCTGGACCTGACCGTGGTCAATCCGGTCACCGACCCGACCTGGCGCTTCATGACGCTGGACTGGGACGGCAAGATCCGGATGGACTGCTCCTCGCCCGCCGCGATGGCCTCGCTGATCGCCCGCCGCGACGAGTACGCCATCGCCACCGGCAACGACGCCGACGCCGACCGGCACGGCATCGTCACCCCGGACGGCGGCCTGATGAACCCCAACCACTACCTCGCGGTCGCCGTCGACTACCTCTACCGCCACCGCGCCGAGTGGCCCGTCGACGCGGCCGTCGGCAAGACGCTGGTCTCCTCCTCGATGCTCGACCGGGTCGCCGCCGACCTCAAGCGCGAACTGGTCGAGGTGCCGGTCGGCTTCAAGTGGTTCGTCGACGGTCTGCTGGAGGGCTCGATCGCCTTCGGCGGCGAGGAGTCGGCCGGCGCGTCGTTCCTGCGCCGCGACGGCGGGGTGTGGACCACCGACAAGGACGGCATCCTGCTCGCCCTGCTGGCCGCCGAGATCACCGCGGTGACCGGCCGCACCCCCAGCGAGTACTACGGCGACCTCACCGCGCGCTTCGGCGCGCCCGCCTACGCCCGCGTCGACGCCCCGGCGGACCGCGAGCAGAAGGCGCTGCTGTCCCGCCTGTCGGCCGAGCAGGTCACGGCCGGCGACCTCGCGGGCGAGCCGGTCACCGCCGTCCTCACCGAGGCCCCGGGCAACGGCGCGGCCATCGGCGGCATCAAGGTGTGCACCGAGAACGCCTGGTTCGCAGCCCGCCCGTCCGGCACCGAGGACGTCTACAAGATCTACGCCGAGTCCTTCCACGGCGCCGAGCACCTGGCCCGGGTGCAGGAGGAGGCGCGCACCCTGGTCAACGAGGTGCTCGCCGGTCCGGCCGGAGCCTGACGCACGGGTGACGGCCGCGGCCCGGTGGATCACCCACCGGGCCGCGGCCGCCGGCGGGTCAGGCGCGGTTCAGGGTGCGGCTGATGCCGGCCAGGACCGCCGTGGTGAGCAGCCAGCCGAAGGCGATGAGGGAGTAGCCGAACCACTGCTGCGGCCCGGTCCAGTACCAGGCGGTGCGCTGGCCGAGCCCGCCGATCGGGACGAGCAGGTCGAGGGTGTAGACGAGCGGGTTGAACGGGACGCTCTCGCCGGCCTTGACCTCGTGGGGCGCGCCGTGGCTGAAGACCAGGGCGCCGAGCAGGGCGAGGCCGCCCAGCCACAGCACGGCCTGCCAGGGGCGGTAGCCGTAGCCGACGGTGGCGTCCAGGAGCCGTCCCCAGAGCCGCCCGGACGGGCTCAGGGTGCGACGGCGGCGGCGCTGCTTCGCCAGCAGCACCCGCCGGGCGTCGTCGTCGTGGCCGATCTTCCGGTACCAGGCGGCGAGTTGCTCGTAGGGCTGCGGGGAGTAGCCGGGCAGGGCGGCCAGCCAGGCCAGGCGCCGGGCGACGGGATCGGGCGCGGCGGCGGAGGTCTGCACGGAGGTGTAGGTGAAGCCGTCGAGGCGGGTGTCGGCCGGCCAGCTGTGGGCGTTGTCGTGCAGGACGGCGGTCTGCGCGTCCTGCAGGTCGACCGTCCCGTTCGGGGCGGCGGCCGGGGTGAGCTGGAGGTCGCCGGCGGTCAGCCGCCGGGCGTCCAGGGCCACCGCGCCGCAGCCGTCGAGGACGGCGGCGTCGAGCGAGAGCCTGCTGCGGATCGCCGCCCCGGGGAGGCGGACGGAGCCGGTGGCCGTGAACCCGTCGGCGAGCGAGAGGGTGGAGGCGGCGAGGTCGTCGCCGGTGAGCGCGTCGCCGCCGGGGTTGTCGATGCGGGCCCGCTCCATGAACAGCCCGCCGTCGAACCGGGCGCCGACCAGCCGCAGGCCGCCGCGCGCCTGGAAGCCCTTGCGGGCGAAGCAGCCGCCGTCCATCACCAGGCCGCCGGCCCACAGCGCCCAGACGCCCCGGGCGTCCGGCTCACCGCCGCCGAGCAGTTCGGTGGCGGTGAGCCGGGCCCCGCTGAGCCGCAGTTCACCGGTGACGTGGGCGCGGGTGAGGGTGAGCCGCCCCTCGAAGACCGAGTCCTCGAAGAAGAGGTTGCCCTCCACCGTCAGCAGCCACCCGTCGAGCCCGGGTATCCGGCAGCCGATCAGGCCGGTGGAGCGCAGGGTCGCGTCCCGCAGGACCACCTGCTCCTCGAAGTGGCAGCCCTCCAGGCGCAGTTCGCCGCCGATCGTCAGCCCGCGCAGGTCCAGGCAGCCGGTGACGCGGGCCCCGGCGAGTCGCACCGCCCGCACCGGGGCGTCCCGCCCGGGGCCGCCCAGCAGCGCGGTCGTGATCACCTCGGCCCGCACCGACCGGTCGCCGCCCCAGTCCGCCCCGCCGGCCGGATCGTCCGCACCGGGCTCCCCGCGGCGCAGGTCCACCGTCGCCCCCGTGGCGCAGGCGTCCCAGACCCGCCGCTCCGGTTCGCTCAGGTCCTGGTACGTCAGCATCCCGCCCCCTCGGTGGTGATCATCTGCGGACCGCAGCTTAGGCCCTCTCCTTCGGATCACGCCGGGCGGTGGACGGTGAGCTCGCCGTAGGCCCGCAGGTCGCCGGCCAGGTCGCCGGGCCTGCCGCGCAGGGTGGCGTCCAGGAAGGCGAGGGTGGCCGAGGCGACGACGCGCGGGCTCCGGGCGCGGCCCAGGGAGCCGACGATCGAGGGCACGGGCGGCAGGTACAGCGGGCCGTCCATGAAGGTGAGATGGGCGGCGCCGGGGACGGTGAGGCGGTAGCTCGCCGCGGTGGCGGCGTCGAGCGCCTCGGTGAGGCGGGGCAGGTAGCGCGGGTCGGTCGCCGGGGTGATGGCCTGGGTGAGCGCGAGCGTCGGCCGGCCGAGGGCGGGCGAGGCGGGGCCGTGGGGGTAGCCGTCCAGATCGATCACGGCGTCGAACCGGCGGTCCTGCCGGGCCGCCTGCAGCGCGGCGGCGCCGCCCATGGAGTGGCCGGCCACCGCGGCCCGGCCGGTGTCCAGGCGTCCGGCCAACGGGTCGGCGCCCTCGCCGCGGTCCAGGCCCTCCAGCCGGCCGAGGACGAACCCGAGGTCGGCGGCCCGGACCGCCGTCCAGCCGGCCGCCAGCCTGTCGTCCTCGTCCCGGTCGCCGGTGGAGCCGGTCTCGCCGGTGACCGTCCGCCCGTCGGCGAGCACGACGGCGGCGGAGTCGTACGGGTGGTCGAGGGCGGCGACCACGTAGCCGTGGCTGGCCAGGTCCTCCGCCCAGGCGGTGTTCTGGGTGCGCACTCCGCCCGATCCGGGGGAGAACAGGACGACGGGGAACCGTCCCCCCGTGCCCTCCACCGCGGCGTCGAACACCGACCGGCTGCGGGCCCGCGCGACACCGTCGAGCAGGAAGCCCGGCAGGCCGACCTGGCCGGCGAGGGCCTCGGAGACGGTGCGCGCCTCGTGCTCCGTGCGTCCGAGGTACTGGGCCCGCCGCGCGCCGTCGGGCTGCTTGCGCGCGGGGTACCAGAGCTGGACCACGACCGTGCGCCGGTCGTCCGGATCGGTGGTGAAGGTCTCGGGGCGGTGCGGGTCGGTCCACTGCACCACCCGGGTGCCGACCGCGAACTCCCCGGAGGGCTCGGGGAACACGGGGACGGGGAAGGCCCAGGCGGCCACCGGGCCCGAGGCGATCAGGCCGGCACAGGCGAGCGACCCCGGCAACGCCAGCCACCAGCGGGCCCGCCGCGCCGGCCGGCCGGTCCGGCGCGGCAGCAGGGGAGCGACGGCGAACGGCAAGGCGAAGGCGGCGCCCGCCAGGACCGGCAGCAGCTGCCAGCGAAGCCCCACCACGGCCAGCACGATCACGCAGAGCACGAGAACCGCCCCCGCCGCGATCGTGACGCGCGGGCGGGCGACGGGGGGCAGCCAGCGCGCCGCCACCAGCGCGAAGGCGCCCAGCAGGGCAAGGACTTCCAGGAGGGACACGTGCAGTCCCGTGATGATCTCGGTCACCCGGCCATGGTCGGCGCCGGGCGGGCACCGGCACATCGGCCCCGGGGCGCCGCCGTGTGCGACCGGGGTCGTGGTCCTCGGCGGGCCGCCGTGCCACCGGAGCAGCAGTCGGGCCCGCGCGATCGGCGGCCGCTCTGCGACCGCGGGAGGTGGCGGGACTCCTCCTGAGGTCGGATCCCGGCCCGGTGCGATCAGACGGTGGACTCATGCGCTCCGCGGGCCCGCGGCCTACCGTGGCAGGGCCGCGGCGCGCGCCGGGGCACCATGACGCCGAATCGACAGGGACGTGTGATGACCGAGGCGGCCGCGAAGCCCGGCAGTGCCCGGCGGGTGCGGGCGGGATGGGCGCGGACGGCCGCCCGGCTGCCGCGGGCGACGGGGGAGTCGCTGCTGGCGGCGCTGCTCCTCCTCAACGTCCTGACCACCCACCCGCCGCACCGGCTGCCGGTGGCCGTGGCCCTCACCGCCGCCCTCGCGCTGCCCCTGCTGTGGCGCCGCCGGGCCCCGCTCGCGGTGTTCGCCGCGGTGGCGGGCGCGGCGTTCGTCCAGTGGCTGGCGGACGTCCAACTGCCCGCCGACGTCGCCCTGCTGGTGGCCCTCTACACCGTGGCCGCGCACGCGGGCCGGCGCGCCGCGCTCGCCGCCGGCGCCGTCGTGGAGGCCGGGGCCCTGCTCGCCTGCCTGCGCTGGGCGGCGGACGGCGCGTTCCTGACCCCCTTCGTCGCGGTCACCGCGATGGCCGTCGCCGCCGCCGTCCTCGGGGTGAACGTGCGGACCACGCGCGCCTACCTCGCGGCCGTCGAGGAACGGGCCGCCCGCCTGGAGCGGGAACAGGAGCAGCAGGCGCGGCTGGCCGTCGCCGAGGAGCGGACCCGGATCACCCGGGAGATGCACGACATCGTCACCCACAACCTCTCCGTCATGGTCGCGCTCACCGACGCCGCCGTCTGCGCACAGCACCGCTCGCCCGAGCGGACCACCGCCGCGATGCTCCAGGTCGCCGAGACCGGCCGGCAGGCGCTGACCGACATGCGGCGCTCGCTCGGCATCCTGCGCGCCGACGAACCGGACGCGGAGCGCCACCCGCTGCCCGGCATCGGCCAACTGGAGGCCCTCGCCGACCAGATGGGCTCCGCCGGACTGCCGACCCGCCTGGACGTCGACGGCGGACACGCCCACATCCCCGCGACCGCCCAGCTCACCGTCTACCGCCTGGTCCAGGAGGCCCTGACCAACACCCTCAAGCACACCCCCGCCGGCACCCGGGCGGAGGTCCGGATCCGGTGCGCGCCCGGGACCGTCACCGTGGACGTCACCGACAGCGGCCCCTGCCCGCCACCTCCCGCCGCCGCACCGTCCGGCCACGGCATCCCCGGCATGCGCGAGCGCGCGGCCACCTACGGGGGGACGCTGCGGGCCGGGCCGCTCCCGGACGGCGGCTGGGGAGTGCACACCCGCCTCCTCCTCGGCAGCGGCGGGGCGGCGGGGGCATGACGATCCGCGTCCTGATCGCCGACGACGAGGCGCTGCTCCGGATGGCCTTCGGCACGGTCCTGGAGGCCCAGCCCGACATGGCCCCGGTCGGCGAGGCCGCGGACGGCGCCCAGGCCGTCCGCCTCGCCCGCGAGCTGCGCCCCGACGTCGTCCTCATGGACGTCCGGATGCCCGGGACCGACGGGATCGAGGCGACCCGGCAGGTCATCGCGGCCTCCCCGCGGAGCAGGGTGCTGATCCTCACCACCTTCGACCTGGACGAGTACGCCTTCGCCGGGCTCAACGCCGGAGCCTCGGGCTTCCTGCTGAAGAACACCAGGCCCGAGGAGTTCCTCACCGCGATCCGCAGCATCGCCGCGGGCGACGCGGTGGTCTCCCCGCGGATCACCCGACGCCTGCTGGAGAACCTCCGCCCGCACATCCCCGACGGCCGGAGCGCCGACGGCGACGAGCGGCTGAGCCGGCTCAGCGTCCGCGAACGCGAGGTCCTCGTCCAGGTGGGCCGCGGCCTGTCCAACGCCGAGATCGCCGCCACCCTCCACCTCGCCGAGGCCACCGTGAAGTCCCACCTGGGCCGCATCCTGCAGAAGCTCGAACTCCGCGACCGGATCCAGGCCGTGGTCCTCGCCTACGAGAGCCGCCTCATCCACCCGGCCTGACCCGAACGAGAGGATCAGTTCCAGGGGGCGCGGCCGGTGCCTTCGGCCCAGAGGGCGAGGGCGTGGTGGTCGGTCATGCGGATGCCGACCCGGGTGCAGAAGGCGGCGGCGGGCTTGGTGAAGGTGCTGGTCGTGACGACGGCGGCGAGGTCGCAGCCGTGGATGTCGCGGTAGGTGCCGTTGACCTTCTGCACCTCCTGCGAGCCGACCAGCGTCCTCGGCCCGTAGCGCTTGGCCTGGATGAGGATGCGCCGGCCGCCCGGGGTGGTGGCCAGGACGTCGGCGCCCAGGTCGCCGGACCCGCCGACGACGGTCACCCGTGTGCAGCCGTCGCGCCGGCAGAGGTCCGCCAGGGCGTGCTCGAAGGCCTTCGGTGTCATGCCCATGAACGCGCCGATGTGGCGCAGCTGTGCGGCGCGGGCCCGGTGCGCGCGGCGGTCGGCGGCGATGCGGGCGCGGACGGCGGTGATGGCCGCGGCGATGGCGATGGCCAGGACGGCGAGGAGGACGAGCAGGTGGTGGGCCAGCCACTGGACGGCGACGGTGGCCAGGGAGAAGGCGACGAGAGCGCCCGCGCCGAGCAGGACGGCGTGGTCGCGGGCCCGGCGGGCGCGGCGTGCGGCGGTGGTGCGTCGGCGGCGTGCGGGCCTGCGGGCCACGGTGTCTCCCCTCGGTCCACGGTGTGCCGGCGAGCCTAGGGGCGGCAGGCGTCGTGGCGCGGGCGATTCCGGTGAACCGTACGGCCTCCTGGGGCGACTTGACCGGATTCGGATGGTGGGCGGCCGAACGACCCGCCCCGGTCCGGCCGGGCTCAGGGGCGGGACCGGGGCGCCGGAGGGGCTGACCCGCCGTCATCCCCGTTGGTAGGTTGGCTCGCCGGTCAGGTCCGTGATGTCATCGCCGAGGGGGACTCGTTGAGCCAGCCGCCGCAGTATCCGTACGGGCCGCAGGACCCGTACCGGCAGCCGCCGCCCGCCTACGGTGCTCCGCCGCCGTACGCGGGTCAGCCGTACCCGGGGCAGCCGTACGCGGGACAGCCGTACGCGGGACAGCCGTATCCGGCGCCGCAGGGGAGTGGCGGGAGTCCGGTGGGGGCGTTCTTCCTGGGGTTCATCGCCTCGGTGGTGGTGGCGGCGATCTACAGTGCGATCATCGTGTTCACGTACAAGGACTACTACCAGTCCACGAACACCGCGCACGCGCTCTACCTGGGGCACGCCCTCGTCAACGGGGCGGTCGTCGGGGTGCTGGTGGGGCTGGTCGGGCGCCGCAGCCCGGGGGCGTGGATCGCGGGTGCGGTGGTGGCCGCGCTGGGAGCCTTCTTCGGCTACGCCGACGCCGTTCCGTTCGTCGTGCTCCGGGAGGGCGGGGTCGACAGCCTGCGGCAGATGCTGGAGACCGAGCCCTTCGCGCCGGTCGAGGTGTGGTGGGGCAGTTGGTCCGGGAGCGAGGTGATCTCCGTGCTGGGTCTGGTGGTCGCCGCAGCGGCGGCCTGGACCGTCGCCTGCCTGACGGGTCGCGGGCGCCGCTGAGACGGGCGGGTCGGTGCCGCCCGCTCCGTGCCGTCGGCCGTGCAGCAGGCCTGTCGGACCCGTGAGCCCCGCCCGTCGCGGTCGTGGACCACGGTGCGGACGGCCGGGGGCAGGCCGTCGAACGTGAACGGGTCGCGGCTCGGACGGTCGTTGCGGCGGCCCGTCACCGTGACCGGCGTGCCGCGGCGCCCGGGCCCCCGCCGAGCACCGCGACGACCGCCACCAGCACGGCGGCCGCCAGGGGCCCGCAGCCGCCGGTCCGGCGGTCGTCGCGGCGCGGCCGGGCCGGCGACGGCGGCTGCCCGTGCGGGGGCTGCCGATCGTCCAGGCCCCCGCCGTACGGTTCCCCGCTGTCGGGGGTGGGCCAGGTCCCGTCGCGCACGTCCACCGCGAACGCCGCGCAGGCCGCGCCCTGACGCGCCGAGGTCGCGCTCACCCGCAGCGCCACCCCGGCCCGCGCGTGCCGCCCGCCCTGCACCTGCCCCGCCGCACCGGCCCCGGGGACGCCGAACCGGGAGGCGATGTCCGGGCCCAGCGCGACGAGGTCGAGCGGCACGACGTACCGCAGCTCGATGCGGCGGGTCGTGCCCGGGGGCAGCGGCGCCTCGGCGGCCCGCCGGTCGAACTCCAGCCGCCCCTGGACGGGTTCGACGGGTTCGACGCGGAAGCCGGTCGGCTGCGGCCCGTCGTTGTGGACGAGCAGGTCCAGGAGGACGGTGCCGCCGGCGGTCCCGAACCGGCGCGGCGGTTCGCACCAGGCCCGTACACCCGCGTCCGCCCCGGCCCGCAGATCGGTGCCGCAGTACTCGCCCGGGCAGTAGCGGCCGAGCCGTTCGGCACCGTCCGCGCGGCTGCCGCAGAGTTCGCAGTGGAGCGCCATGCTTCTCCCTCCGTGCCGGTGGGCCCCGCCCCGCCCCGGGGTTACCCGGCCGCCCGCCGGAGGAACCGCCGCCGCCCGGACCGGAACCAGCCCGTGACCGGCCGGCCGCGCGGCACCACGGTGCCGATGACACCCGCAACCGGCGGGCGGCCCCCGGGCGCCGAGCGCCGGTCAGGTCGCCGCCCCGCCGGTGGCGGGCTGTTCGGCGTCCCCGAAGCGGGCCAGGGTGAGCGCCCCGAACACCGCCGCCGCGAAGCCCGCGACGGCCAGCGGCTCGAAGTCGTGGCGGGTGTGGTCGCCGAGCAGCAGCACGCCGATGACGGCCGGGCCCAGCGTCTCGCCGAGCACCATTGCCGCCGTCGCCGCCGTGACCGACCCGTTCTGCATCGCCCAGGTCAGCGCGGCGAACCCGCCCAGCCCGGCCAACGCGACGGCGTAGGCGGCCGGTTCGGTGAGCAGGTCCGGCAGCCGGGGGTCCGGCAGGACCCGCACCGAGACGCCGACCACGCCGAACTGCAGCCCGGCCACCAACCCCAGCAGCGGCGCCCGCCGGCCTCCGCCGAACCGGACGACCGCCCAGCCCGCGCCGATCAGCAGCACCGCCACGAGCAGCACACCGAGCCGCAGCGCCGGGCCGCCGTGGCCGGGCCCGTCCCGCCCGGCGCTGACGGCGAGCACGCAGAGCCCCACGCACACCGCCGCCACCCCGGCCCACTCGCTGCGCCGTAGCCGCACCTTCAGCACCCGGGCCGCGCCGACGGCGGTCACGGCGAGCGCCGAGGCCAGCACCGCCTCCACCTCGTAGAGCGGCAGCCGTTCCAGCGCGAGGAGTTCGGCGCCGAACCCGAGCATGTCCATCCCCACCCCAGCGAGGAACGGCCACTGCCGGAGCGTCCCCGCCAGCGCGGCCGCTCCACCGGGCCGCTGCCCGGCCGCGGCACGACGGGCCCCGACCGCCTGGAGCACGGTGGCGGACCCGGTGAGCAGCGCCGCGCCCAGCGCGGCAAGCAGACCGAAGGACATGCGCCGACGGTACGGTCCCGCGCCGCCCCGCCCCGCTCCGGCGCGCCGGGCTCGTCGGTGCCGGCGGCTAGGGCGCGTATCGAGGCGTGCAGGTGGAGACTGGCGGGGTAGCTGTCGGGAGTCTTGTCGTATCGGGTGTCTCACCGTCCCGGTTCCGGCCTCCTGGCGCGTCACGCTCCGGGGCGGGTGCGGCACGTGGAGCCGACGTGAGCCGACCGGTCCACCGATGTCCGGGCGGGGACTCACGGGCGGGGACTCACGGGGCACGGCCCGGCACCCGGCTCAGGTTCCGGGGAGGATACGGCGCGTTTCGTAGGCCCACATCGCGATCTCGACCCGGTTGCGGGCGCCGAGTTTGGCCATCAGGCTGGCCAGATGCGTCTTCACCGTGCTGAGGCTGATGTGCAGTGCGTCGGCGATCTCGGTGTTGGTCAGCCCGCGAGCGACGGCGAGGAGCACCTGCTCCTCGCGGGCGGTGACGGGTGAGACCGGCTGGGCCGCGGGCCGGCCGGCGGGCAGGTCCGCGAATGCCTGGAGCAGACGGACGGTGACGCTGGGCGCGATGAGCGCCTCCCCGTCGGACGCCGACCGTACGGCCTGGGCCAGAAGGTCTGGTCCCGTGTCCTTGAGGAGGAATCCGCGGGCGCCGGCACGCAGCGAGCCGTAGACGTACTCGTCGAGGTCGAACGTGGTGATGACGACCACGGCCAGCGGGTCGGCGACGCCCGGGCCGGCGACCAGCCGGGTGGCCTCGAGCCCGTCGAGTACGGGCATGCGGATGTCGAACAGGCAGACGTCGGGGCGCAGTTCGCGGGCCAGACGTACCGCTTCCCGTCCGTCGGAGGCCTCGCCGACCACCTCGATGCCGGGCTGGGCGTTCAGCATGATCCGCAGCCCGGTGCGGATGATCGTCTGGTCGTCAGCGACGAGGACGCGTATGGACACCGCTCTCGCTCCTCGCTCTCGGCAGCTCGGCTTCGACATGCCAGCCCCGGTCGGTGCCCGGGCCGGCTCGTAGTGTGCCGCCGATCAGGGTCGCGCGCTCGCGCAGTCCGGTAAGTCCGTATCCGTCGCGACCCCGGCCGGTGCGCCGGCCGTTGTCCCGCACGCTCACCCGTACCGTGTGCCGTTCCGTGGCGACCCGGACGACGACCTCGGTCGCGTCGACCGCGTGGCGCAGTGTGTTGGTCACCGACTCCTGCACGATCCGGTAGACGGCGGCGTCCACGGCCGGGGGCAGCGTGTCCAGCTCGCCGCCGAGCCCCAGGTCGACCCTGATGCGACCACCGGGGGTGCGCACCAGGCGCTCCAGATCCGCGACGCCGGCAGGGGGCGCCAGCTCGGCGCCGACCCCGCGGTCGCGCAGCGCGGCGACCATGGCGCGCATTTCCTCCAGCGTGCGCGCCCCTTCCTCCTCGATCCCCTCCAGCGCCTCGACCGCGGCGGACGGGTCGGTGCCCGCGAGCACCCGGCCGGCCTGGGCGATGATCACCATGGCCGACACGTGGTGAGCCACCGTGTCGTGCAGTTCCCGGGCGAGCTGCTCGCGCTCGCGGGAGCGCACCTGCTCCAGCTGCCGCTCGCGAGCGGTCACCCGGAACCGCACCGCCGCCCCGACCACGCCGGGCAGCAGCCCGAAGACGAAGCCCACGACCTTGTCGACGGCCGGGGTCCCGTCCGTGACGGCACACAGCCCGTACGCCGCGACGATCATCGCGCCGCCCAGCACGATCTCCCGTCCCGATCCCCACCGGGGCAGCGCGTACACCAGCACGAGCACGACCGCGCCGGTGTACAGGCCGACGGGCTCGCGCGGTGCGGTGACGAGCGAGGCCACCTGAAGCAGGATCACCGAGCCGAACGCCAGCGTGACCGTCGCCAGCGGGCGGGTCCGGCGCCACGGGGGCAGCAGGCACAGCCAGACGGCGAACACCACCGCCACCGGACGCCACACGACGTTCTCGCGCAGAGCGGCCTCCAGTGCCACACCGGCAAGGCCCGCGGCGGGCAGCGCCCAATCCCGCCGCACCCGGGCGGGCGGGTCGGGCGGGCGGGGTTCGGTCCACAGGGTTCGCAGGTCGTCTCGGAGCACGGTTCTCAGCCTAGGGACCGCGGCGTGCCGCGCATCGGCCGAAAGGACGGGTCGTCACTCCGCCCCGGCGCCGACGGATCCGCGGCCCGCGGGCCGATGCCGCCGGAGCGCCGTGGCGGCGAGCCTCGGCATCGGCGGCCGTACAAGGACGGCCGACGAGGTGGTTGGAGGACCCGATGCTCTCGAAAGCCCTGCTGCGCCTCGGCGCAAGCGCCGCCCGCCATCCCTGGCGGGTGATCGCGGCATGGCTGGTCGCCGCCACGCTCGCCGTCCTCGCCGCCGTCGCCTTCGGCGGGCGGAACGCGGATTCGATGACGGTTCCGGGACTGGACTCCCAGCGGGCCGCGGAACTGATCGAGCGGGCCGGTACCGGCCAGGAGGGGATGACCGCCCAAGTGGTCGTCACCCCCCTCGACGGCGCTGCGACGTTCTTCGACCACGACAGTGCGCGCACCGCTCTCACGCGGCTGCAGACCGAGGTGAAGCGGCTGCCGCGCGTGCTCGGCACGAGCGACCCGGCGGGGGCACTCGACGCAGGCGGGGACACCGCCGTGCGCGGCGGTCTCGTCTCGGTCGACGGGCGGATCGCGGTCGTCCGGGTGCAGTACCCCGACCAGAGCCGGCTGTCGGCCGAAGACCTCGACGCCCTCGTCGATCTCGGCGACCGGCTGCGCGCCGAACTGCCCCTGCGCATCGAGATGGGCGGGAGCCTCTTCTACGCCTTCTCCGACCCCGACGGCGGCGCGAGCGAGTTGATCGGCCTCCTCGCCGCTGCCGCGATCCTGTTCCTGGCGTTCGGTTCGCTCGTCGCCGCCGCACTGCCGATCGGCATGGCGGTCTTCGGACTCACCGTCGGGGTCGCCACGATGACAGTACTGGCGGGGGTGACGGACGTCCCCACTTTCGCACCGGTCCTGGGCAGCATGGTCGGGCTCGGAGTGGGCATCGACTACGCGCTGTTCGTGCTCGCCAGGCACCGGGAGTACCTCGCGCGCGGGCTCGATCCCCGCGAGGCGGCGGGGCGAGCGGTGGCCACGGCGGGGAGGCCCGTGGTCTTCGCCGGCGGCACCGTCGTCGTATCGATCCTCGGCCTGGCGGTCGCGAACGTACCGTTCATGACGGTGGGCGGGCTCGCCGTCTCGATCGTCGTTCTGACCATGGTGGTCGCGTCGGTGACGCTGCTGCCGGCCTTCCTCGGCGCCGCCGGCCCACGCCTGGCCCGGGCCGGCCGGATCGGCCGGATCGGCCGGGCTCTGCAGACCAGGAAGCCGGGCCGACTCGCACGGCGGCGGGACCCGGCGGCAGGCCCCGCCCACGCCGCCGGGTGGCGTCGCTGGATCGGGCACGTCAGCCGGCACCCGGTGCCGTACGCGGTCGGCGCGGCGGGGCTGCTGCTGACCGCGACGCTGCCCGTGCTCGGCCTGCGCGTCGGCCTGCCCGACGACGGCTCACTGCCCCACGGCCGTACCGAGCGCCGGGCCTACGACCTCGTCGCCGAGGGGTTCGGCCCGGGCACCAACGGTCCCCTCGCCATCGCCGCGGACCCCGCCGGTGATCCGGGAGTGCTGGACCGACTCGTCGGGGCGGTCGCGGCGGATCCGGGCATCGCATCCGTCGCGCCGACGCACATCGATCGGGCCACCGGCATCGCGACCCTCGTGGTGTTCCCGACCACCAGTCCTCAGGACAAGGCCACGGCCGACACCATCGCCCGGCTGCGCACCGACGTGCTGCCCACGGCGATCGGGCACGGCCCGGCCAGGGCCCACGTCGGCGGCGCCGCCGCGAGCCTGTCCGATGTGGGCCAACGCACCAGCCAACGCCTGCCAGTGTTCGTCGCCGCCGTGCTGGCGGTGTCGTTCCTGCTGCTGATGCTGGTCTTCCGCTCGATACTCGTGCCACTCAAGGCGGTACTGCTGAATCTGCTGAGCATCGGCGCGGCCTACGGCATCATGGTCGCGGTCTTCCAGTGGGGCTGGGGAGGCGCACTCATCGGGCTGGAAGCGACGGTTCCGATCGTGTCGTTCATCCCGATCTTCCTCTTCGCCATCCTGTTCGGCCTGTCGATGGACTACGAGGTGTTCCTCCTCTCCCGCGTACGCGAGGAGTACCTGCGCACCGGCGACAACGGTACGGCGATCGTCGAGGGCGTCTCGCGCACCGCCCGGATCATCACCTCGGCCGCCCTCATCATGGTGGCGGTCTTCCTGTCCTTCGCCGTCGCCGACGACCCCTCCACCAAGATGTTCGGGCTCGGCCTGGCCACCGCGATCCTCATCGACGCCACGGTCGTACGCATGGTGCTGGTCCCGGCGACCATGACACTCCTCGGCCGGACCAACTGGTGGCTGCCGAAGTGGCTGGACCGGATGCTTCCCCGCGGCCCGGTCGGCACCGACGACACCGACGCCGGATCCACGGGCGAGGCCCCGCGTCCACGGCCGGTTGACCGTTGACTCCAACTCCTGCCCGCCCTTGGCGTCCGGCACCACAGCGCGTCACCTAGGGGCTGTTCAAGGTTCGGATCATGTGGCTGGAGTCAGGGACTTCAGCCACATGATCGATCCGCGAAGGTGGAGGCCCGCCGTATGGCTCTCCGGGCTCTTGTCCTATCGGGTGGCGATGCCTCGCCATGCTCTGAGAGGGCGTTCGATACTGATTTAGGCCGCCGCAGGCGGTTTCGGGCGGAGGTATTGCCCGACTTTGTCGGGGCTGGCGGTCAGGCGGGTGGTCAT